>SLIW01000517.1 GCA_007135435.1 Natronomonas sp. | reverse complement strand
CTTGGATTCGCAAACAGCTGGATCGAAAAGTTCCTCCCAGATGTGCAAAAGTTACGCTGACCACTCAAGCCGCCACGCAGAGCACGCGCTATTTTCCCCATGTTTTTGCCGCGTAGGCGTGTTCGGCCCGTTCACGCGCCGAACCGCCGAAGCGTGCAAAAAGTGGGTCTTAGTCGTCGCTCTCCGGGGCGGCCTCTTCGGGGACGCTCCCCTCGACAAGCGACTGGTCGCTGTACTCGTCACGGATGTCCTTCTTCGAGAACTTGCCCGTCGCGGTCTTGGGGATCTCGTCGATGTACTCGATGGAGTCGGGGAGCCACCACTTCGGGTAGTCCTCGCGGAGCATGTCCATGATCCCCTCGCGGAGCGCATCCTCGTCCGCCCCCTCGCCGGGGACGACGAACGCGACGGGCCGCTCCTGCCACTTCTCGTGGGGGACGCCCACGACGGCCGCCTCGGCGACGTCGTCGTGGGCCATGATGGCGTTCTCGAGCTCGACCGACGAGATCCACTCGCCGCCGGACTTGATCACGTCCTTCTCGCGGTCGACGATCTTGATGTAGCCCTCCTCGTCGACCGTGACGACGTCGCCGGTCTTCAGCCAGCCGTCCTCGAAGTCCTCCTCGGTGGCCTCGGGGCGCATGAAGTACTCGGTGGTGACCCAGGGGCCGCGGACCCACAGCTCGCCGAAGTCCTCGCCGTTCCAGGCGACCTCCTCGCCGTCGTCGTCGATCACCCGGAACTCGAGGCCGGGCACCATCAGCCCCTGCTTGCTGCGGTGGTCGATCTGGGTGTCGTAGTCGGCGCCGGCGATGTCGTGCTTGAGGTGGGCGACGGAGCCGATCGGCGACATCTCGGTCATGCCCCAGGCGTGCAGGAGCTCGACGTCGTGGTCGTCGAACCACCGGATCATCGCCTCCGGGGCGGCGGAGCCGCCGACGATGACGCGGTCGAGCGTCGAGAGGTCCACGTCGTGGTCCTCCATGTAGTCCATCAGCCCGAGCCAGACGGTCGGGACGCCGGCGGTGATGGTGACGCCCTCGTCCTCGATGAGGCCCGCGATGTCCGCCGGGTCGGGCGACGGGCCGGGGTAGACGTGCTTGGCGCCCCCCGCCGTCGCGGTGAACGGCATCCCCCAGGCGTTGACGTGGAACATCGGCACGACCGGCATGACGACGTCGTCGTCGTCCATGGGGATGCCCTGGGGCGTCAGCGTCGCCATCGTGTGGCTCCACAGCATCTTGTGGGTGTACTCGACGCCCTTCGGGTTCCCCGTCGTGCCGGAGGTGTAGCACATGCCCGCGGGCTGGTCCTCGTCGAGGACCGGCCAGTCGTAGTCGGTCGGCTGGCCGTCGATGAACGACTCGTAGGGCGTGGCGTCGAGGTGCTCGCCCTCCGCGTCGCCCATGATCACGAAGTCGACGCCCTCGAACTCGGGGGCGTCGGCCGCGGCGCTCGCCAGCTTCGGCTCCAGCGACGGGTCGACGAAGATCAGCTGGTCCTCCGCGTTGTCGACGATGTACTGGATGTGCTCGTCGGGCAGCAGCGGGTTGATGGTGTGGAGCTGCGCTCCGATGGTCGGCACCGCGAAGTAGGTCTCGAAGTGCCGGTGGTGGTTCCAGCAGAAGGTCGCGACCCGGTCGCCCTCCACGATGCCGTGCTCGTCGAGGGCGTTCGCCAGCTGGGCGGTCCGGTCGTCGTAGTCGGCGTAGGTGTACCGGTCGATCCCCTGGTGGGTGCGCGAGACGATCTCCGTGTCCGGATAGAGGTTCGCCGCACGCCACAGGAACGGTCGCAGGGTCTGGTCGGTTCCTCCTGGCATGGACGGATATACGAAGAACCGCAACTTCATTCTTGCCACGGAACTGCACGCCATCCCGCCGGTCCTGCGGAGAAATGATTATATATGAGGCCGAAACGCTCGGTCGTACCGGTGCTTACGCCACCCGACGGCTCACCGCGAGGCCCTCCCCCAGCGGCAGCAGCGTCGTCTCGAACGCCTCGTCGGTCCGGACGGCTGCCAGGTAGTCAGCGATCCCCTGGACCGTCTCGTCGTCGCTCGCCTCGCCGCCGACGACCACCCGGTGGATCGCGGTGAACTCGAACGGCCCGGCGGTCATGTTGTCGGCGACGACGAGCCCGCCGACGGGGACCTTCGCACGGACGGCCTCGAAGGCCTCCACGTAGCGCTCCTTCTCGTTGTCGATCAGCACCACCTCGAAGGGGCCCGCGTAGTCGTCGACGGTCTCGATGGCGTCGCCGTGTTCGAACCGGGCCCGGTCGTCGAGGCCGCCACGGGCCAGGTACTCGCGGGCGTCCGCCAGCTCGTCGGCGTCGATCTCCGTGAGGATCACCTCGCCGTCGGCGGGCAGCCCGCGGGCGAACCAGTACGCCGAGTAGCCGAACCCCGAACCGAACTCGAAGACGCGCCGGGCGTCGACGAGCCCGGCGAGCTGCTGGAGCCACCCGCCGACGGCGGGACCGACCGTCGGGAAGCCGGTCTCCTCGGCCCGGTCGGCCATCTCCTCGAGCACCTCGTCGGGCTGCGGGCCGACGGTCGCGGCGAACGTCTCGACGTCGTCCGGGACGGTCATACCCCGGCATCGTCGCCGGGGGCAATAAAAACGCGTCCGTCGGACGGTGGCCACTCGTCCTCCGATCGTTCCGGGTCGTACGACCTGAATCACGAGGCAGCTGCCTTCCTCCATCATCGTCCTGGAGCGCTAGATGGTCGTGCCGGTCGTCCCGGTGCCGCGGAGGGTCGTCCCGGTGCCGTGGAGGTGTGTCACGACCCCGGCCGCGGGTCTCGTCCCCGAAAGAGGTCGGTCGTCTTCCGTATGCTCTCACGGGCACCGACGTGGCAGGGTCCGTGACGGTAGCGTCCTCGTCTCCAGTCGAGCTCAGTCCTCGTCGGGACAGCTCCCAGCCTGGAGCGTCAGGAGCTCCTCCATGTCGAGGGTGATCCGATCCGGGTCCTCGAGGTCGCCCGAGAGTGCCTCCCAGGCCTCCAGGTCCTCGAAGTCGTGCTCGTCGGCGAGCGCAGCCGACTCGTTGAACGCCGGGGCGATGGCGACCTCGAGCTCGCCGTCCTCCTCGAGTCCCCGGAACGCCCCACCGTCCGTCCGCCCCTGGCGGAACACCCAGTGGATGGTCTGGGGCTCGTCGTCGACGTTCCAGACGTCCCACGCCGGGTTCGCCCGCTCGCGGTCCGGGTGGAAGTAGTAGTCGTCCGCGACGACCCACCGTCCATCGTCTGGCAGGCCGGCCAGCGCGAAGCTCACCGTCCGCTTCGGTGCCTGTTCGACCACGTCCCTGGGAGCCTCATCGTCGTACCGGCCGTGAACGACGACGAGGCTCAGTCCGTCGGGCCCCTCGTAGAGGAACAGGATGCTGGTGTCCTCCTCCTGGAGGTCGACGGTGCCCTCGGAGCTGTAGGAGGTCCCGTCCGAGCCCGGCGGCCCCTCGAAGCGCTCCATGGGGTAGTGGTAGTCGTAGAGCTCCTCGACCGGCTCGTCACCGCGGAGTGGTTCGATGGTGACGCACGCGTCACCCTGATAAAGTGAGAACGCACCGGTGTCCTCCTGGACCTGGGCGCCGACGGTCTGTCCCGCCGTGGCGAGCAGCCCGCCGCAGGTAGCGGCGCCGAGCGTGCGGAGGACGGTCCGTCGACGCGGCGATATCGCCGACCGCCCCTGATGACCGTGAGATGGTGGTTGGGAAGGCGTTCCTGAAGAAGGTGACTGCGCTCCTGTCGACTCCAGCTCTCTCGTCTTCGACGGCTCTCGAGCCATGGACGGGGGCTTGTGGGGGTCGCAGTTTGTTATAGGTGACAATTAGCCGACTTGCGCCGGGAAACGGCACCTTTACCCGCAAACCACCCGGTGAATGCCTGTCAGTACCGGTGAGGTGGGAGACCATACGGCCCCTCGACGCGACCAGCTCAGCGGTGCACGGCGTGAGGACACCGGCCCTGCGTCCCCCGTCGATCCGTGCCGGGTCGCTGTGGCGAACCGGGAGCCGCGCACGACCAGCATCATGAGAGGACGCTTCGGGGACGGGTAGAGTAACTATCCCCGCCGACCGACGCTCGGAATTAAACCGGTGGCCCCCGTCTCCCCCGCATGTACCTGGTCACCGGTTACGAGCCGTTCGACGACCACGAGCGCAACCCCAGCGCGACACTGGCAGAGACCTTCGACGGCCGTCGCGTCGGAGGGACCGCGGTCGTCGGCCGCGTCCTGCCGGTCGTCTTCGGCGAGGCCGAGTCCGAGATGGAGTCGCTCCTGGACGAGTACGACCCGGACGCCGTCGTGATGACGGGGCTGGCCCCCGAACGGACGGCCGTCTGCCTCGAACGGATCGCCATCAACGTCGACGACACGATCACGGTCCCCGACAACGCCGAGAACGAACCCGAGGCCCAACCAATCGACGAGGGCGGTCCCGACGCCCGGTTCGCCACCCTGCCGGTCGGCGAGTGCGTCGAGTCACTGCTCGAAGACGGCATCCCCGCCCGGCTGTCGAACACCGCCGGGACCCACCTCTGCAACCACCTCACCTACGTCACGCTGGGGCTGCTAGAGGGGCGAGCCGGGGAGCAATCCCGCGCCGGCGGTGATGGCGGCGATGACGGCGCCGGCGGTGACGGCGGCGATGCCGACGCCGGCGGTGACGGCGGCGATGCCGACGCCGGCAGCCAGGCTCCCGTGGGTGTGCCGGCCGGGTTCGTCCACCTCCCCTACACCCCGAAGATGGCCGCGTCGGAGGCCGCCGCGGGGAACGCCCACCGCGGCGGGGAAGTTCCGCCGAGCCTACCGCTCGAGACCCAGCGCCGTGCCCTGGAGGTCGTCCTGGAGACGGTCTCGGAGTAGCCGTCGGACAGGTCGGCGTCATCCGCGAGAGGCTGGATAGTCGTCACCCGCCAGATACCAGTCTCTCCGAACCGGTCTCACACACCCGCCAGCTTCGCCAGCGCGCCAGACAGCACCCGGGTCGCGGCGGCGCAGTCGCCGGGGTCGGTCCACTCGCGGGGGTTGTGGGAGACCCCGTCTCGAGAGGGCGCGAACAGCATCCCGGCGTCCGTGACCCGAGCCACGTGCATCGAGTCGTGGGCCGCCCCGGAGTGCAGCGACGTCGCCACGACGCCCGCCCCTGCAGCGCCCGCCTCCAGCGCGGCGCGACAGCGGTCGGCCATCGGCGTCGGCTCGAGGTGGAAGGGCCGCTCGAACGTGGTCTCGACACCTCGTTCTGCCTCGAGCCGCGACAGCTCCCCGCGGCACGCCGCGACGACCTGGTCCATGGAGTCGGTCTCGACGCTGCGGACGTCGATCCCCAGTTCGACCACCCCCGGGACGACGTTCGTCGCGTTCGGCTCGACGCGCACGCTGCCGACCGTCCCGACGGCCGCCTCGTCGACCTCCGTCCGCTCGGTGGCGGCGGCCTCGACCGCCAGGACCAGCTCGCTCGCCGCCGCGAGCGCGTCGGTCCGCTCTGCCATGGGCGTCGTCCCGGCGTGGTTCGCCTCCCCCGTGATGGTCACCGTGCAGTGGGTGATGCCGGTGATGTCCGTGACGATGCCCGCCTGGAGGCCCACCCGCTCGAGCTCCGTGTGCTGCTCGACGTGGAGCTCGAGCCAGGCGTCCCAGGCGGCGGCGTCCAGCCGTCCCTCGCCGCGGAAGCCGATCACGTCGAGTGCCTCCTCGAGTGTCGTCTCGCCGTCGGAGAGCGCCAGCGCCTGGTCGAGGGACCGTTCGCCCGCTGCGACCGACGAGCCCAGCAGGCCGTCCGCGAAGCGCCCGCCCTCTTCCTCGGTGAAGGAGACCACCTCGATCGGCCGCTGCAGCTCGACGCCCGCCTCCTGCATCGCCCGAACGGCCTCGAGGGCGGCGTACACGCCAAGCGGCCCGTCGAAGATGCCGCCGTCCGGCACCGAGTCGAGGTGACTGCCAGCCGCGACCGGGTCCGCATCCGGGTCGGCGCCCGGCGGCGTCCACCGGCCGGCGACGTTCCCGACGGCGTCGACCCGGACCTCGAGGTCGGCGTCTTCCAGTCGCTCGACGAGGTACTCGCGAGCGCGGCGGTTCGCCTCCGACCCGCAACGGACCGTCCGGCCCCACCGGTCGGGCGGGTCGCGGACCGTCGCGCCGAACCCACCGTTCGTCTCGAGGTCACTCCAGAGTCGGTCGATGTCCACGTTCATGGCGGTGGCTTGGACCCGGTGTGTCTTCGAGGTGGTGGTCTCACTTCCGTCTGGTCGGTCGAACCTGGACTCGGGACGATTCGGCGAGACGATTCCGCCAGATGATTCAGTCGCGCGAATCGGCGGAACGTCGAAGACCCCTCCCGTCGCACGAGCGGCCATGGAGCAGGCCAGCCGGCCGATTGGTCTGGACGAGGTCGTCGCCCTCGCCATCGCCCTCGTCGCCGCGTTCGCCATCCTGGTCGCCATTGCCGTGGTCAACAACGATCCACGGATCTGGGACACCGCAGCCTTCTGTGGCTCCTACGCGGACTTCCGTGAGCCGCCCGTCGCGGAGGTCTGTCTGTCGTTCCCCTACTACCTGCGGCTGTCGCTGTTCCACCCGCCGTACGTGATCCCGGCGCTGCTGGTCGGGCTCCTCGCTGGGGTCGTCTACTACCGGCGGGAGCGACTCTCCGAGACCCGGAACTGACGTGACGTCATAGACAGCTGCAATATTGGTCGTTAGTCAAACTGGTATGTGAATGCATTACACACTTGACTATGCTATGTCACGAATCGGCAGGCGTGGTTTGCTCAGAGCCACCACAGGGGGTATCGCCTTCGGCGCACTGGCTGGTATTTCGAGCGGGCACGGGCGACCACCGTATGAGGTATGGGCCGCCGATCAGGGAACGGATACGCTGTATGTCTATCGGCCACATAAACGAGGACGAGACCACCCCGAATGGCGCAAACACGACGTCGTTTCCCTGGGAGAGTACGGGATCGAGACCCCGCATATGCTCCACTTCTCGTCGGACTACAAGTACGCCGTGACGGCGAACACCGGCTCTGGTGACGTGGCCGTGCTCCACGCGCCGAGCCGACGTGTTTTGGACGTGCTCGATACCGGCCCTGGTTCCCACTTCGCCGGTTTTTCGCCCAACGATGAATACATTCACGTGGACGTCATCGGAAATAGTGAAATAGTCCGCATCAACGCTGACCTCCGGCTCGAGGAGTTCGAGATCGATGATCGAATCCAAGTAAATGAGGATATCGATGGACTCACCGAAGAGGGGGGCGCACCGATATGTCACGACTACGACCACCAGGGTAGGTCGATGCACACTCTCGGACCGAGTTATCACAACGGGGGCGTCGTGATTGTAGACCATACCGAGTTCGAGGTAGTTAACGCCTGGAGCGGGAACGAACTCCCCGCGAACTGCGGGACGATTCCTCATCCGACCGAGCACAAGTTCTATCTCACGGCCGGGCTGCCATCTGCTCCTGATGAGGGTGAGGAGGGCGTGGGCGAGTTCTACGTTCTTGATACCACCGATGACAGTATCCGTGTCGCAGGTGAATCTACCCACGGGATCGATGCACATGGTGTGTGGCCGACCGTAGTCGACGGCGAGCGTGAGCTGTGGATAGTTAACCGAGAGACCAACGACGGTGTCATCGTTGATATGGATAATGACGAGGTCAAAAAGGAAATCGAGAGTTTCGGTCCCGTCGACGACGTAGAACCCGAAGACAGCGACGCGCCCGATATACTCTGGACGTCACCGGACGAGCGGTACATGTTCGGAACGCTTCGAGGGCCGAACCCGGTCTCCGGCGACCCGCACGCCGCCACCGGGGTCAACCCAGGGTTCGCCGTCTGGGACGTCGCGGGACGGGAACGGGTAAGCACTATTACGCCGGATGTAGACAACGATAACAGCGACTTCCACGGTATCGCCGTACGTCCGGTCAACGGATCGGCTACCCGAGGTCGGTAAACACCAACCTCAGTCACACGGTGCTCGTTTCCCTTCCCACGTGAGTTCAAATTCAGTGGCAGCGTCGTCAATCGTCTCGTTCTTCGGGGTCGTTACGGTTTGATGGCAGTCAGATTTTCGACCCCGTTCTTGTCAACGTGTCTTGGATTGCTGGTTTAAGATTCCCGGTCCCCGGACTACTGACCTTCACCTGCGGGTGGACGTCTGGAGGTGCTCGACCTGACCGAGTCTCGACAGCAGACGGCCACCCTCAGTTCCGCCACTTGACCGAGCAACCCCGTGAGGGACGGAACTCGTCGGTCGGCTCCTCGCCGGCGAGGACCGCCTCGATGGCCTCGCGCATCTCGAAGCCCGGCTCGCCGGACGGTTCGTCGTCGGGGTTGGTCGCGTCGTCGAACCGACCGTGGTAGGCGAGTCGGAACGTGCCGTCGTCGTTCCGGAGGAGGAACGGGTCCGGCGTGCAGACCGCACCGTACGCCCGGGCGACCTCCTGGCTCTCGTCGCGGAGGTAGGCCGTGATGTCGACCTGCCCGTCCTCGACGTACTCGACCATCTTCTCGAAGGAGTCCTCGGGGTACTGCTCCTCGTCGTTCGGGTTGATCCCCACGACCGAGACGTCGTCGTAGTCGTCGTCGATGGCGTTCATCGTCTCGAACTTCGCCACCACGTACGGACAGTGGTTGCACATGAAGACCACGAGCAGGGCCTCGTCATCGGCGAAGTCCTCGAGACTGTACGTCCGGCCGTCGGTCCCCTCGAGTTCGAACGACGGCGCGACGTCGCCACGTTCGAGCGCCTCGGTCTCGGATTCGAGCGCCATATCGGGACATCGGACCCGGGTCCTGTGAATGTTCCCCCGTCTCCTCAATCGGTGGACTCCTGGTCGAGTTCGTTCCTGCACGTCGGCGGAGTGGTTGTTTCTGGACTGTGTGGAGTGGTTGTTTCTGGACTGCGTGGACTCCGGCATCACCCACTGGCACCTCACACCACGCTCGCACCCATATCGGTCAGTGGGTACGCCGACGGCGACCACACGGCTTTTGATGCCCACGGGTCCTACCCTGTCACACGAGATGCCCCTCACGAAGCGGATCATCCCCTGCATCGACGTCGACCTCGACGACGAGGGGAACGCCGCGGTCTACACCGGGGTGAACTTCCGGGACCTGCGGTACACGGGCGACCCCGTCGAGCTCGCCCGCAAGTACAACGAGGCGGGCGCCGACGAGTTCGTCTTCCTGGACATCACCGCCTCGGCGGAGGGCCGCGAGACGATGCTCGACACCGTCTCGGCGGTCGCCGACGAGTGCTTCATCCCGCTGACGGTGGGCGGCGGCATCCGCACGCGGGAAGACATCAAGGAGACACTCCGTGCCGGCGCCGACAAGGTGTCGATCAATACGGCCGCGCTGCAGCGGCCGGAGCTGGTCGGCGAGGGCGCGGCCGCCTTCGGCAGCCAGTGCATCGTCATCTCCGTCGACGCGAAGCGCCGCTACGATGAGGAGGGCGAGTACTACGCACAGGCGGACGGGGAGTCCTGCTGGTTCGAGTGCACCGTCAAGGGCGGTCGCGAGGGGACCGGCGTCGACGTCGTCGAGTGGGCCAGGGAGGCGGCCGATCGGGGCGCCGGGGAGCTGTTCGTGAACTCCATCGACGCCGACGGCACGAAGGACGGCTACGACGTCCCCCTGACGAAGGCCGTCTGCGACAACGTCCCGACGCCGGTAATCGCCTCCTCGGGCTGTGGGTCACCCGCCCACATGGAGGAGGTCTTCCTGGAGGCCGGCGCCGACGCGGCGCTCGCGGCCTCGATCTTCCACTTCGGCGACTACGGGGTCGACGAGGTCAAGCGGTACCTCGAGGAACGCGGACTGCCGATGCGGATCTGACGACGGAGGGACCCGACCGGTCGATCAGGCTGGCGGAGGCGATCCCGGCGCGGCTTCGAAATCGCCCCAGAACGAGAGCCGTTCTGTTCGCGCCGCTCGAGAAGAGATCTTACTGATTCTGTTCGCGCCGTTCGAAAGGAGTTCGCGCTGGGATGGTTCGACGCCTGGGACCGGCCCGTGAGCGGACCGACGAGGGAGAAGAGTGGTGCCAGCCAGGATCAGGCGGCCGACTCGAACGCGTCGCGGAAGGCCTGGGTCTTCTCGCGGACGCCCCCGGCCGCCTCCTCGAGGGCGTCGAGCGGCTCGATGCTGCCGTCGGTCTTGACGGTGACCACGGGGTCGGTCTGGCCGCCGGACTGTTCCGGGTTCATGTCGTAGGTGGCGGCGGTGACCCCCTCGACCTCCAGGAGCGCCCCCTTCAGGACGTTCATGAAGGTGTGGTCCTCTCCCTGAATCTCGATCGACAGTTCGGTCTCCAGGTTCTCGATGACGCGAAGGTCCATTTCCGGTTACTAGACCGAACGACCGTATGAGCGTTACGAAGACGGTCCGCAACGACGGGGGCGTCGCACCTCGGGCGTCACGGGGTCGTGGCACGGGAACGGATACGTTTCGGGCGAGGGTGCGTTTCGGACAGAATCTCGGGCGGGCGTACGTTTTTGCCGGGCGTACGTTTCGGTCGGGCGTACGTTTTTGCCGGGCGTACGTTTCGGTCGGGAGTACGTTTCGGCCGGGATCGCCTGCAGGACGGGTACGCTTTTGCCGGCGGGCGCGCGACGTCCGGTCATGACACTGGAGGTCGACCTCTCGGGCCGGACGGCCGTGGTGACCGGCGGCTCCCGTGGCATCGGCCGGGCGATCGCGCTGGGATTCGCCGACGCGGGCGCGGACGTGGTGCCGCTCGCCCGGACCGAGGACGCCGTGCGACGCGTGGTAGACGAGATCCGGGAACGGGGCGTCGATAGCCGCGTGGAGACCCTCGACGTCGCCGACGGTGACGCCGTCGCCGAGTGCTTCGATCGCATCGCCTCGGACCTCGGCGTCGACGTGGTCGTGAACAACGCCGGCATCAACCCGGCGGCGGCCCTGGGGACCCCGGAGGCGGTGAGCGACGAGGGCTTCGAGCAGGTGATGGACGTCAACCTCGGCGGGGCGTTCGCCTGTGCGCGGGCGGCGGAGTCGTCGCTGAAGGACTCGGCGGCCGGCTCCGGTGGCGTCCTCCTCAACGTCGCCAGCGTCGGAGGTCTGGTCGGGCTCCCGCGACAGCACCCGTACG
>SLIW01000204.1 GCA_007135435.1 Natronomonas sp. | reverse complement strand
GGCGTCTACAAGACCGGGTGACGGCAGGATGACGGACACCGGGGACGATCCGGACGGTGGCGACGAACGACCGACCGCCGCACCCGACCCTCCGACCACGGCCGAGGCCCTGGTCGACCTGCTGGGGGAACTCGGCGTCGAGCGGGCCTTCGGCTACCCCGGCGGTCGCGTCATCGAGCTTCTCGAGCACCTTCCCGACACGTCGGTCGAGTTCGTCCGCCCGCGCGACGAGCGGGAGGCCAGCGTCATGGCCGAGGTCCACGGCCGGATCACCGGCGAGCCGGGCGTCCTCATGGGGCAGGGGCCGTGGATCGGCAGTCTCGGCTCGTTCGGCCAGATGGAGGCCCGCCTCGGCTCCTCGCCGATGGTCACGATCACCGAGGCCTCCGAGCGGGGCGAGTACTCGACGCTCGCGCCATACCAGCAGTCCCGGGGCGACTACGGCGGGCTCTCGCTGCCCAAGATCCTCGACGCCGTGACCAAGGAGCACTGGTTCCCCCGGACGCCCACCGAGACCCTCCGGAGCACGCAGCTGGCGTTCAAGCACGCCGTCGCCGGGAGGCCGGGGCCGACGGCGGTGGTGCTGGACGGCGGTGCGGTGACCGAACCGGTCCCGGAGGATCCGGTCCCGCCGGTCTGGGACGCCGAGGCGCAGACCCGGACCTGGAGCTCCCGACCCACCGACGCCGACGTCGCCGCGGCCGCCGAGGCGCTGGCGGCCGCGGAGCGGCCGGTCGTGATCGCCGGCAACGGCGTCCACGCCGCCCGGGCGTACGACGAGCTGCAGGCAGTCGCCGACCGGTACGACTGCGCCGTCGTCACCTCGTACCTGGGGAAGTCGACGATCCCGGAGACCCACGAGCGCGCCGCGGGCGTCATCGGGTCGTTCGGCCACGAGGGCGCGAACCGCGTGGTCAGCGAGGCCGACGTCCTGCTCGTCGTCGGCTGTCGGCTCCAGCCGATGGACACCAACTGGCAGGCGCCCGACTTCGTCCGCCCCGACGAGCAGACCATCCTCCACGTCGACGTCGATCCCCGGAACGCGGGCTGGGTCTACCCGGCGGACGTCGGCCTCGTCGGCGACGCCGCGGAGGCACTGCGCGCGCTCGCCGAGGCGGCCGGCGAGAACGGCGGAGTGAGCGGCGACGGCGAGGCGGGCCAGACCGGCTGGGCGATCGACCGGGCCGCCGACGCGCGGGAGTATTTCACCGTCCCAGCCGCAGAGGCGGACACGTCGCCGATCAAACCGCAGCGCGCCGCCAAGGAGGTCGAGCGCGTCGTCGACGAGGAAACCGTCGTGACGGCGGATTCGGGGAACAACCGGTTCTGGCTGCTGAACTACCTGCAGACGCCGGCCGTCCGAACGTACTTCGGCTCGGGCGGGGTCGGGGGGATGGGCTGGGCGACCCCCGCGGCGGTCTCGGCGGCCATGGCGACCGACCGACGGGCGATCGCCGTCACCGGCGACGGCGGCTTCGCGATGACGATGACCAGCGTCGAGACCGCCGTCGAACACCGCGTCCCGATCACCGTCGTCGTCCTCAACGACACCAGCCTCGGGATGGTCCGCGAGATGGGCGCGGTCGCCGGTGCCGAGTTCCACGACACGGACTTCGTCCGGGCGGCGGAGGCGTTCGGCGCCGACGGCGTCCGGGTGGATCGACCCGACGACCTCCGGGCACGGCTGGAGGACGGCCCGACCGTCGACGTCCCGCTCGTGATCGACGTGCGCATCGACCGCGAGGAGGAGATGGCGGACCAGCTGGCCTCGTCGTTCTACCGGCAAGTCGGTGGGTTGCACGAGTGAGGGACGTTCGCTCACCAGGGTCGTCGCGAGCGGGACATTCAGTCGATCCCGGCGGGACGAACGCTCAAGATGGTGGACCGTCAATCCCCCGTGAAGCTAACGCCTCTACGGTCGAACCACGGAGTCCGATGGACGGGGCGGCTCGAGCGGAGCGGCACACGGAACGAGGACCACGACCATGACGAGATCGAACGACGGCCCATCGACCGACGGCACATCGACCGACGACCCCGAGACGGAGCCCATGCGCAAGGCCAAGATCGTCTGCACGCTCGGACCCGCATCCGACGACACCGAGACGATCCGTTCGCTCGTGGACGCGGGGATGTCCGTGGCCCGGGTGAACGCGAGCCACGGCCCGACCGAGTACCGCGAGGAGGTCCTCGACCGGGTCGAGGAGGCGATCGGGGCGACCGGCGAACCCGTCGCGACGCTGCTCGACCTCCGCGGCCCGGAGGTCAGGACCGCGCCGCTCGAGGGGACTGTCGCCCTCCCGGACGGGAGCGAGCTCCGGCTCGTCGAGGGTGAGGTCGTTGACGTCGACGGGGGCGAGGAGGAGGGCGAGGGCGGCGGTGAGGGGGCAGTGCTCGGTCTGTCCGAGTCGGTTGCCGCGGTCGAGCCGGGTGACCGGGTCCTGCTCGACGACGGCCGGATCGAGACGACCGTCCTCCGGGTCGAGGGCGACGAGGTGGTCGTCCACGTCGACTCCGGTGGCGACCTCGGTGGGCGTCGTGGGGTCAACGTTCCCGGGGTCGACCTGGGCCTCGAGATCGTCACCGAGGCGGATCGCGAGGAGCTCCGGCTGGCTGCCGAGCGGGAGGTCTCCTACGTCGCCGCGAGCTTCGTCGGAGGGGCCGCCGACGTCGACGCCGTCCGCGAGCCGCTCGAGGAGGTCGGCGCCGAGATCCCGGTGATCGCGAAGATCGAGCGCGCCGGCGCCGTCCAGCGGATCGACGAGATTCTGGACGCCGCCGACGGGGTGATGGTCGCCCGCGGCGACCTCGGCGTCGAGTGCCCCCTGGAGGTCGTCCCGCTCGTCCAGAAGCGGATCATCCGGAAGGCCGGAGCCGAGGGGCTGCCGGTGATCACCGCGACGGAGATGCTCGACTCGATGGTCCACGAGCGGCGGCCGACCCGCGCAGAGGCGTCGGACGTCGCGAACGCGGTCCTGGACGGGACGGACGCGCTGATGCTCTCGGCGGAGACCGCCGTCGGCGACCACCCCGTCCGGGTCGTCGAGACGATGGCCCGGATCGTCCGGGACGTCGAGGCGAGCGAGGAGCACGCTGAGTCGCTCGAGCGACGGGTCCCGGGCGCGACCGACACGCAGACGGACGCCCTGGCCCGGTCCGCGCGGTACCTCGC
Organism: Natronomonas sp.; assembly: GCA_007135435.1. Classification (GTDB taxonomy): domain Archaea; phylum Halobacteriota; class Halobacteria; order Halobacteriales; family Haloarculaceae; genus Natronomonas. Next base: position 7,967 of record SLIW01000204.1, on the reverse strand, counting down.
CCGGGACGTCGGGGCGAGCGCCATCGTCGCCGCCACCGAGTCCGGCTTCACGGCGCGGCGCGTGGCGACGTTCCGGCCCGCGATGCCCGTCGTCGCCGTCACCCCCGACGAGACGGTCCGCCGGCGCCTCGCGCTCCTGTGGGGCGTCCGTCCGCTGTACCAGCAGTTCGGCGACGACGACGCCGCCGAGCTCATCGAGCGGTCGGCGACCTCCGCGATCGAGGCCGGGGTCGCCCAGAGCGGCGACACGGTCGTCGTCCTCTCGGGGATGATGACGTGGCTCGAGGGAGCGAACACGACCAACACCCTGAAGGTCCACCTGGCGGCGGAGGTGCTCGCAAGCGGCCGCGGCATCGCCGACGGCCGCGCGAGTGGTCCGGTGTTCGTCGCCCCCGACGGTGACCTCTCGGGGTGTCCGGACGGCGCCGTGCTCGTGCTGCCGGAACCGTTCGACGGCGAGCTCGACGGCGACCTCTCGCGGTTCGACGCCATCGTCGCCGCCGAGCGGGGCATGACGAGCTTCCCCGCTCTGGTGGCCCGCGAGCGTGGCGTCCCCATGGTCGGGGGCGTGAGCCTGGACGTCCCGGACGGCACCGCGGTCACCGTCGACGGCAAGCGCGGCGTGGTCTACGAGGCCGACGTGACCGGACGGAGGTGACCGAGCGGACGTGACCGGTCGGAGGTGAACAGGCGCACATGAGCAGAACGTGACCTCCTCGGGTCGACGTTCCACCGTGGGCCTCACCTACGGACCGTGCCCAAGATCTGCTAACGCCGAGCCGGCTGTCATCGAAGCGTTCGCCGCCTATCTCAGTTCGCCGCCTATCTCAACTCGCCGCCTGTCCCAGTTTGCCGCCTATCTCAGTTTGCCGCCCATCTCAGCTCGACGATCGCGCCTGCTCGAGTGCGTACGCGGCATTCAGGACGGTCGAATCGTCGAACCGCGCGCCCACGAGCTGGAGCCCGACCGGGAAGCCCTCCGCCGTGCCTGCAGGGACGCTCACCGCCGGGTGACCCGTGCGGTTGAACGCCGCGGTGTTCGACGCCTCGCGGTCGTCGCGGAGGCGGTCGAACTCGTCCGCCGTGGGGTCGTGTACCGGAGGGAGGGCGGCGACGGTCGGCATCGCGAGCAGGTCGTGGGCCTCGAGGAGCTCGTCGTAGCGATCTGTCAGCTCGAGGACGAGGTTCATCGCCCGGGCGTAGTACCGCGAGTGGTAGCGCTCGCTGGTGTACGCCCCCTGCAGGAGGGTCCGCTTGAGTGCGGCGGGGAACTCCCCGCCGTGGGCCCGGCGGAACTTGCCGAAGGCGTCGACCCACGTGCGGTTGTACCATCCCTTCATCCCGTGACCGAGGCCCTCGCCCATGAGCGAGGCGACCAGTCCCTCGGCGGCGAGCACGGAGTGGAACGAGCGCGCGTCGGCGTGCATGGGGACGGAGACCGGCTCCGTCTCGGCGCCGGCGTCCGCCAGGGTCTCGATCGCCTCGCGGACGCGGCGTTCGACGGCCGCCTCGCCGTCGGGGCGCTCGAAGCCCTCCTCGAGGACGCCGATCGACAGCCCCGAGACGTCGGCGTCGAGCGCCTCCTCGTACTGCTCGTCGGGGATAACCATCGATTGCCGGGGGTCGTGGTCGGTGCCGCCGGCGAGGACCGAGAGCAGCCGGGCGACGGACGCCACGTCGGGTGCCATGGGACCCGGGTGGTCGACGAGGTGCTCGAGGCCGACGCTCCCGGTGTATGGGACCAGGCCGTAGGTGGGTTTGAGTCCGACGACCCCGCAGTAGGCGGCGGGGATCCGTATCGAGCCGCCCTGGTCGGTCCCGAGGGCGGCGTCCACCTCCCCGGTGGCGACCGCAACGGCGCTTCCGCCGCTGGAACCTCCGGCCAGCCGATCGGGCTCGTCGGGGTGGAGGATCGGCCCGAAGGCGCTGTGGCCGGTGGTGGTCATGCCCATGTCGTCCATGTTCGTCTTGCCGACGACGGTCGCGCCCGCATCGAGCATCCGGGTCACGATGGTGGCGTCGACGTCCGGGACGTAACCCTCGACGACCGCCGAGCCGCAGGTCATCTCCACCCCGGCGACGCAGATGTTGTCCTTGACGCCGACCTCCCACCCCGCGAGCGCTTTGTCGGCGCCACTGTCGTCGTCGACGCCATTGTCGTCGTCGTTGGCACCGTTGTCGTTGGCACCGTTGTCGTTGGCACCGTCGTCGTTGGCACCGTCATCGTTGGCACCGTCGTCGTTGGCACCGTTGTCGTTGGCACCGTCATCGTTGGCACCGTTGTCGTTGGCACCGTCGTCGTTGGTACCATCGTCGGCACTACCGTCGCCGTCGCCGGCACCGCGGACCGTACACCTCGTCACCCAGGCGTTGTGCGGGTCCTCCCCGGGTGTCACCCGCTGCCCGGCGCTGCGCTCGCGTACCTCGTCGCCGCCGAGCCGTCTCGGGGGTTCGTAGGCGCGGACCGCCTCGTAGTCCTCGTGTTGGCCAGCCGTCAGTTCGACGAACTGCTCGAGCTCGGCCTCGCTCAGCGCGAGCCGGAGGTCCTCGCCCAGCCCCCGGAGCTCCTCCCGGCTCGGTGGTCGCAGCGGCATACCGCGGAGTTCACGGACGAGCGCGATTGTTATTCAGGACGTAGTCGGGTATTCTGGACCGAGTTCGGTGAGGGCTGGTGGGGCCGGTGGGTCGTGGTGCCGCCGTCAGGCGTGGTGGGATCGACGGTCGCTCACACGGTCGTCGGCAGTTCCGGCAACGTCGGGAGTGACGAGTCACTAGCGCGGCCGATCTCGACCGTAGTCGACGGGGAGCATGCAGTGAGTTACGCTACACCGGGCCGGGGGATGCCCCCGATGGTGAGTCACTCAGCGGAATCTGTCGGATCGCGACGATCAGAACGAGACGGCTTCGGCCGTGTGCATGTGGCCCGGGGCGCCGTCGACACACCCGTCGGCGCGACCCGGCCGAGCATGGACGGCCGTCTCGACGTCCTCGTGTCGTTCCTTCAATGGTCACCGTCAGTCTCCGTCGGTTGTCCCGACGTCAACGGTACTACGGACACCTTACCGGTTCAGTAAGGAGGGGAAACTCCCGAACTCTGGCAGTCGGACACCTCGTCACGGAGGCTCGAAACGGTGGCGTCTATCGATCGGATCGGTGGACAACACTTATGGTACCCTGGTCCCGTCTGGCGGTAAGAGGTTCCTACCCGAGATGGCGGCCTCCGAGATACCGGAGACGACCGACGATCCGCGGATGACCGAGCGGTACGTCCGGACGGTCCCGGGCGATGACGACGGGGCAGGGGGAGACGTCGTCCTGATCGGCGTCGTCCACGATCACCCCGCGAGCGTCTATCGTGTCCGCCGGATCGTGGAGTCGGTCGACCCGGACGTGCTCGCCCTGGAGCTGCCTCCGCTCGCGCTCCCGCTCTTCGAGGCGTACGCGGACGACCGGCGGACGCCTCCACCACTCGGTGGCGAGATGAGCGCGGCGATCCAGGCGGCCAGCCGGTCGGGGACGCCGACGCAGGTGGCCGCCGTCGACGGTCCCTCGCCGGCGTTCGCGGGACGCCTGCTCGCCGAACTGTACCGCGAGAGCGCCTCGAGGGAGACCGCGGCCACCACGCTTCGCGGCCTGGTGCGTGTCACGCGGCACGCGGTGACCTGTCGGCTCGCCGCCGTGGCCTCGCGGGGCCCGGTCACGCTCGAGGTCGACGGGGCGCACGCCTACGAGGTCTGCCACGACGACGAGCCCGCCGTGCAGGCGGCCGACGAGCACCGACAGATCAGCAAGGCGACCACCGCGCTGCGTGCGTTCGGTTCGACGCCCGCAACCCGGCTCCGCGACCGGACCCGCGAGGCCCACATGGCGGAGGGGATCGCCGCCCGCCTCCGGGACGGCGACGTCGTGGCCGTCGTCGGTCTCGACCACCTCGAGTCGCTCGAGGATCGACTCACCGATCGCCTGGCAGATCGCAGTACGTGAGCCGGCCGACGGTTCCTCTTCGGAGCCGGCCGACGGTTCATCCTCGGAGCCGGCCGACGGTTCATCCTCGAAGCCGGCCGATGGTTCCACGTGGCATAAGCAACCTGCACCTGCAAGTGAACCGCTCAGTCGTGCCGGTTTCCAACTCGAGGGTACGGTGCGCGAGTCGGACGCGCCCGCCTCACCATGACCGCAATTACCACGGGCCTGGAGCTGGAGCTCTGGGTCGTCGACGACGCGGGTCGGCTCTGTGACGGCCGCCACCTCGCGGATGCCCACGAACGGATCACCCCGGAGTTCGTGGGCCCGCTCCTCGAGGTGCGGACCGCGCCACACGACACCGACGCGGGACTTCGCCGGGACCTCCAGAGCGTCCTGGAGGCGGCCCTCGCAGCCGCCCGGGCGGACGGCAAGCGGCTCGTGCCGCTCGGCACGCCCCTGTCGCCGGTGGAGGCGTCGGCGGACGACGAGCGGGGACGCCTCTTCGAGGAGATCTACGGGGACGGCGTCGAGAGCGCCAAGAACTGCGCCGGTACCCACATCCACCTGGAGCAGGCGCCCACCGACTCGGGCGTCTGCGACCAGCTCACCCTCCTGACTGCCCTCGATCCCGCGCTGGCGCTGGTCAGCTCCTCTCCGTACTACCGCGGTCGGCGGGGCGTGGACTCCTCGCGCGCGCTCGCCTACCGGAGAGCCTGTGGTCGGGCGTTCAGACCATTCTGTGACATCTGGCCCTACCCCGACAGCCTCGCGGCGTGGCAGGCACGGGTCGACGACGCCTACGAGCTGTTCCTCCGGTTCGCGGCGGACCGCGGGGTCTCCCCCGAACGAGTCGAGGCCGCGTTCAGCCCAGAGGACACGGTCTTGACCCCCGTTCGGCTCCGGCGACACCAGCCCACCGTCGAGTGGCGGGCGCCGGACAGCGCGCTCCCCGGCCAGCTCCTCCGGCTGGCGTCGGACGTCCGCGACCTCGTCGGGCACCTCGAGACGAGCTCCCTCGAGGTCGGCACCACCGGCGTGACGGATGGCCGGATCGGTGTCCCACGGTTCGAGACGGTCCGCGACCTCGGCGACCGCGCGATCGTCGACGGGCTCTCGGACGACCTGGTCCGGGCGTACCTCCGGCGGATGGGGTTCGATCCGGACGCCTACCGGCCGATCACCGGGCAGCTGGACGGCCCGCGCGACCTGTCGCCCGCGACCGCGCGGCGGTACCGGCTCGAGTACGCCACCCGCCTCGAGGCGGACGTCCGGTCGCTGGCCGGGCGTCGCGGGCCCGCGCGACCCGCGACGGGACAGACGCCGTACACCTGAATCGATCTTCGAAACACCCAGTCGGATTCAGTCGAGGTGCCGACTGGCGGTTCACCCGCCTTCGATCCCGTGACGTGGGACCGTGGGCTTGCATTCGCCAGGCGGCCGTTTACCAGTGGCGCGCCGGTAAGGGGGATATGTCGAGTAACTCCCCGTTCGAGGGTCGCTCTCCGTTCGACCCGACGGACTACGACGATCCGCGCCTCCGTCAACTCGGGAGGGGACTGAACCTCCTGTTCGCCGCCGAGGTGACCCGGGAGGTGCTGGAGGCGGTCGACGTCGACCGACTGCACGCCGGCGTGCCGCTCGAGGAGGCGGTCGACGTCCAGCAGCTCACCCTCGCGCTCGGCCAGCCCGCGGGCCGGCTCGCTGCACAGGGTGCCGCGAAGGGCGTCCTCGGAGGTGGCCTCGCCGGGCTGCTCGCCAGGGAGGTCGCGGGACGCGCCGGTGCGAAGGTGTGCCGGATGGCGCTCGAACGCGTCGACACGCGCGAACTCCTGGCCGCCATCGAGGGTCCACCGGGACGCGGACCGGGTCCCGGTCCGCACCCGCTCGGCGCCCGTCGCCGTCCACGGCGCGGCGACCGGTCGACCGAGGTCTACCACGTGCCGATCCACTGGGACGACGACACGGAGGAGGACCATCGGGAGGAGGACGACCCCGACGTCGGTGACGATCGTGGGGCCGACGACGATACCGAGACCGGCGACGACACCAACATTTCAGCGGACGCAGACACCGACAGCGACGATCACACCGACAGCGACGATCACACCGACAGCGACGATCACACGGTCACCGACGACATCGACCGGGACGACTGGAACGACACCGACGATCGGATGGACTCGGGGGACCAGGGAGACGCGGACGAGGTCGCGGGGGACGAGAGGGACGCGGGCGACGGCAAAGCGGGCGAGCGGTCGGGCGACGGCAAAGCGGGTGAGCGGCCAGGTGACCGTGACGTGAGCGAGGCATCGAACGGTGACACCGAGGACCGCGAACGGAACGACTGACACAGGGACATTCTAGGGCAGTGGATTCGAGTCGACGCGCGAGCGAGTCGGTAAGGCGTCCGTCAGTGGCCGCCGTCACGAGGGGCCCACGGCGTCCCCCAGCGGCTGCCGTCGAGAGGGGCCCCGATCCATGAAGGCGGACCGGGCACTCATCCTGACGCTCATCACGATCCTGCTTGTCCTCTCCTTCGTCCTGGTCCGACCGTACCTCCAGTTCCTCCTGGCGGCGCTCGTGCTGGCGTTCGTCCTCCGACCGCTTCAGGCCCGCCTCGTCGGCCGGATCGGGAGGACGCCCGCCGCGGTCTCGCTGCTCCTCTTGAGCGTCTTCGCCCTCGTCGTCCCGTTCTTCGTGGTCGTGGCGTTCGTCGCCGGCGACATCATGCGGATCATTGGGGCGGTCGAGGACGGCACCCTCGAGTTCGCCACGATCGAGGAACCGATCGAGGAGGCCCTCGGCATCGACCTCGATCTCGCGAGCGCCATCACGAGTGCCCTCGAGGGGGTTGGAACCGCTGACGGGGTCATGGCTGCCTTCGGGACGCTGACCCACCTCCTCATCGGGATCGGCCTGCTCTTGTTCCTCTTGTTCTTCTTCGTGCGCGACAGCGACCGCCTGGTCGCGTGGATCCGCGACATCTCGCCGATGCCCGAGCCGGTCACCGACGACCTCCTCGAACGCCTCTCGGCGATCACGAAGGCGGTCCTCGCCGGTCACGTGCTGGTGGCGATCATCCAGGGGAGCATCGCCGGTGTCGGTCTCCTGGTGACCGGGGTGCCCAACGCCGTCTTCTGGACCTTCGTGATGATCCTGCTCGCGCTCATCCCTCTCATCGGGAGCTTCGCCGTCTGGGCACCAGCCAGCGTCTACCTCTACTGGACCGGCGAACCGATCGCGGCGGTCGCGCTGTTCGTCTACGGCGCCGTCGTCGTCGGCGTCTCCGACGAGTTCCTCCGGCCGATCATCGTCGACCGGTACGCCAGCGTCAGCCCCAGCGTCATCATCGTCGGCGTCATCGGCGGGATCTCGGTATTCGGCTTCATGGGCCTCTTCGTCGGGCCGATCGTCGTGGCCGCACTCAAGGAGACGATCGAGGTCTACGACGACCACTACGGGCGGCAGACGCAGCACTCGGCCTAGTCACGGACGGCCATCAGAAATACGGGTCGACGCTCGATCACGTCGTGGTCGCCGGGCTCGCGGACGTTAACAGGGATCGTCGGTTCCGGGCGTCCCCGACACCTCCGAGCCGTCTCATTCCACGCTGTTTCACTCCACGCTGTTTCACCCTGCGTTGGGACGCTCAGAACGACTCCTCGTCGCCTTCCCGCTCTGCGTTCCCGACGCCGCGGTCGCTGTACCCGCCCCGCCCGACGGCGTGCTCGCCGACCATGTTCAGGACGACCTCGTGGACCGCGTCGGCGTCCTCGAACTCCTCCCGGGCGGCGTCCTCCTTCGGGAGGATCTCGTGGAGTGTCGAGGAGCCGCCCGCGTGTTCGATCTCCCGGTCGCCGTAGCGCTCGAGCAGCTCCGCCCTCGATAGCGGGTAGCTCTCGGCCTCGAGGTCGTCCGCGAGGTCACCGAACTCGAGTCCGCGGTCGCGGGTGTCGGTCATGTGGCGAGTACGACGCGCGAGGGTAAAGGGATTGGGCCGG
>SLIW01000199.1 GCA_007135435.1 Natronomonas sp. | reverse complement strand
TCGGTCGACTCGAAGCCGAGCACCAGGAGGTGGCTCCCGTCGAACGCCAGCTCGTTGAGCATCGCCTCGTCGCTATCGAGCAGCCGGCAGTTGGCGGGGGAGAGCCGCGCCTGGACGATCTCGCGGGTGGCCGCGACGCCGTCCCAGAAGTCGTCGAACCGGACCGTCGCTCGCGCTCGATGGGGTGGTCGGGGCTGGACACGGACCCAGCCCTCGGTGACGACGCCGAAGGCGCCCTCGCTCCCCAGGAGGAAGCGGTTCGGGTCCGGCCCCGCACCGGAGGCGGGGAGCCGACGGGTCTCGAGCGCCCCCGCGGGCGTGATCGCGCGCACGGACTCGACGAAGTCGTCGATGTGGGTGTACCGCGTCGCGAAGTGGCCGCCCGACCGGGTGGCCACCCAGCCGCCGAAGGTCGAGAAATCGTAGGACTGCGGGTAGTGGCGAAGCTGGAGGTCGTGGGCGGCGAACTGCGCCTGGATCTCCGGGCCGGTCGTGCCGGCCTGGATCCGCGCGCTGCGGGAGGTCTCGTCGACCTCCAGGACGCGGTCCAGCTCCCGGAGGTCGAGCGAGACGACGCCGGCGTAGTCGTCGCCGTCGCACTCGACGCCACCGACGACGCTCGTCCCGCCGCCGTAGGGGACGACGGCGACGCCGCTGGCGCTGGCCCATTCGAGGACCGCGGCCACGTCGTCCTCGTCGCGGGGCGTCGCGACGAGGTCCGGCGCCGACGAGAAGTCGCCGTGGAACCCCCGAACGAGGTCGCGATAGGCCTTCCCGTAGGTGTGGCTCGCCCGGCTCCGGCGATCGGCGGTCGCGAACGCGGAGAGGCGGTCGGGGACGTCGATCCGTGGGGCCGGGAGCTCGACGTCCTCGAGGGTCGGGTACTCGAGCAGGGGTCGCTCGGGGAACCCCAGGGCACCCTCGATCCGGGCGGCGAGCGCCTCCCGCTCGTCGTCGTCGGGGAGGCGGTCCTCGTAGCCCCACGCCCAGAAGCTCAGCCGGCGATCGGCAGTCATGGCCCGGCGTAGACCGCAGCGCGACATAACGGTGGTGCCGGCCGACGACGGGTCGGGTCGGGTCGGGTCGGGTCGGGTCGGGTCCTCGAAAGGTCGGCATGCCGGGGTCCCGAGTCGGGCCCCGGCTGGATCGAGATCACCGTCGAAGGGAAAACGTTGTATCGGTCGCCGGAGAGCACGTTCCATGCCTGGGTTTACTGGACGGTGGACGACGGGACGCGGCGATGGGACGCTGGGGAGGGGGTCGTGACCGCGATGCGGTACCTCGAGACCCCGCGGGAGCAGCTCATCGTCCTGCTGGCCGCGGCAATCGTCTTCCTGCTCGGCCGCGCGCTGACCGTGGTGTACGACGGTCCCGCCCTCCTCGAGCGCGCGTTCTACGCGCTCGCGGTCGTCTGCCTCCTCGGCTGCGCCCTGGTCCTCTTCATCGCCCGGCGGTGAGGCCGGCGATGGATCGGTGGGTCAGCGGTCGCCGTCCTCGTCGACGTCTCCGTCGCTCGCGCCGGGACCGTTTTCATTGACGTCTCCGTCGCCCGCTCCCGGGCCGCCCTCGTCGTCGGCTCCGGGCTCCTCGTCGTCGATTCCTGCATCATCCCCGCCCATCCCGGGCGGGCCAGCGGCGGGCTCGTCCCCGGCCGCCTCCTCGCCCCCCGGGTGCGCTCCGGCGTCTGCCGGCGCCAGATCACGCCTGACGCCCTCGACGAGGTCGTACTGCGGGGAGACGTCCGCGAGCACGAGCAGGGAGTAGTACCGGAGGTACGTCGAGACCGGGACCTGCACGAGGGTGACGCCGGCGACGAACACCGTGGCGAGGAAGAAGAAGACGACGATGGCGGCGAGGACGACGAAGAGGCCACCGAGTCCGACCAGGGTCTCCAGCGCGAAGAGGACCGCCAGGACGAGGAGGACCGGGATCGCGACGACGATCCCGATCGCGGCGAGGCCGATGAACGTCACCACGGCGGCGGCGATGCCGAGCCCGAAGCGGACCAGCGCGTAGACGGCGTACTCCTCGAGCGCGGCACGGAGCTCGGGGACGAACCGTCGCCAGGCGTCGAAGATCCCGACGTCGTCGACGAGCGCGACCGGGACGACGAAGTCGACGGTGAACCGGTGGAAGACGTAGAGGGCGACGAGGCCGACCGCGATGAACGGCGAGAACAGCAGGAGGATCCCGAGGACGGCGATGCCGCCCACGAGCGCGGCGGCGAGGACGAACAGGACGGTCGCGAGCACCACGAGCGCGATGAGCGCCCGGAGGACGAACAGCGAGAGGCCCTTCCCGGTGTTCGGCCCGAAGTACCCCCGGATGCGCACGTCGCGGTGCTGGGCGATCCGGACGAAGACGAACTCCATGATCGCGGCGATCAGCGCCATCAAGATCACGAACACCAGGGCGACCGCGCCGAGCAGGAGGACCACCTCGAACCCGACGTCCGCGATCGGCCCGACGATCGGTTCGGCGCCGGGCGGGACGGGACGGTCGACGCCCGGCGGCGTCGCCGGATCGACCGGGAGGTCGACGGTCCCGACATTCGTGTTGAGGTCGAGCCCCGTCGTCCCGGAGACGAAGAAGACGACGACCGCGAGGACCAGCCACCGCTTGAGCTGGAACGGGAGGAGCAGCGATCTCGTCGCGCCGAACGCCTCCTCGATGGCCTCGACCGCGGCGTAGCTCATACGTGCGCCGTGCGCGGAGGAAGTACTAAACAGTTGGTACGTACGTGGTCGGTCAGCAGGTACGTACGTGGTCGGTCAGCAGGTACGTACGTGGTCGGTCAGCAGGTACGTACGTGGTCGGTCAGCAGGTACGTACGTGGTC
>SLIW01000525.1 GCA_007135435.1 Natronomonas sp. | reverse complement strand
GGGTGGGGGTCGTCGACGAGGGCGAGGGCCAGGGCCAGGAGCCGGGGCGGGGGCAGGGTCGGGACGAGGCCAAGGACGGGGACGGGGACAAGGAGGGGGACGATTCCGACACGGCCGGGGGACCCGACGGCGACCGCCTGGTCGACGTGACGGCGGCGTACGCGGCGGCCCTGGAGGCGGCTGGCGAGGCGGACCCCTTGGCGATCGCCGAGGCCCACGCGCCGGCCGACATGCGGTCGTTCCTCGCGCGCGGCGAGCGGGCGTTCGAGGCGGCGGAGCGTGCCCTCGAGCACGTCTCGACGACGGGGACGGAGCGTGGACCGACCGGTGGCCGGCTCCGCTTCGAGGTCGGCGAGGAGGGGGTGACCCTGCTGGCGCCGCTGCCGCGACCGAACTCCCTGCGGGACTTCATGGCCTTCGAGGAGCACGTGCGGAACAGCCTCGGTGGGGACCCGCCGGACGTCTGGTACGATGTCCCGGTCTACTACAAGGGCAACCCGGACAGCGTGGTGGGCCCCGGTGCCGAGGTGGCCTGGCCGAGCCACTCCGAGCGGATGGACTACGAGCTCGAGATCGCCGCGATCGTCGGCAGGCGGGGTCGGGACGTCCCGGCCGGCGAGGCCGACGAGTACATCGCCGGCTACACGATCTTCGACGACTTCAGCGCCCGGGACACCCAGCTCGAGGAGATGAAGGGGAGGCTCGGCCCGGCGAAGGGCAAGGACTTCGCGAACGCCCTCGGACCGTACCTGGTCACGCCCGACGATTTCGACCTGCCGGACGCGCGGATGACCGCGGAGGTGAACGGCGAGACGTGGTCGGAGGGGACCGCCGGCGAGATGCACCACTCCTTCGCGGACATCGTCGCCCACGTCTCCCGGGACGAGACGCTCCACCCCGGCGACGTCCTCGGGAGCGGCACCGTCGGCGGCGGCTGCGGCCTCGAGCTGGGTCGGTTCCTCGAGCGTGGCGACACCGTGCGGTTGACGGTCGACGGCCTCGGAATGCTGGAGAACACCGTCGGGTCCGAGGGGTGACTGTCGGGTCCGAGGGGTGACTGTCGGGTGCGAGGGGTAACCGTCGGCTTCGAGGGGTAACCGTCGGCTTCGAGGGGTAACCGTCGGCTTCGAGGGGTGACCGTCAGATCCGACGGGTGACCGTCGACCGTGGGTGAGATCTGCGGCGATCCACCTGCGCCGAGAGTCGTCACTCGCACCGGTCCGTGGATATCGGGCTCCAGAATCTCCACCTGTGGTCCGCTGGACGGGTCAGACCCCGTCGTCGACGTCGATCTGCCTGAGCTGGATCTCGAAGTCCCGGGGTGACATCCGGTCGGTCGTCCGGTCGAGGTCCGAGCGCAGGGCATCCAGCTGGTCGGTCAGCGACGCGTAGGCCTCGCTCTCCTCGAGCTCGTGCGGCGGCTTGCCGGTCTCGAGGGCGGCGCGCTTGGACGCGAGGGCGTAGAACCGCTGGACCTGCTCGTCGTAGGTGGCCCGCGAGCGGAGCGACTCGACGACAGAGCGGAGGTCGTCCCGGCCGACCGGCTTGACGATGTACTCGTCGAAGCCCATCTCGAGGATGTCGAAGTCGGGTTCGACCGCCGTGATCATCGCGACGCGGCACTCGTCGTCCCGCGACCGGATCGCCTCGAGCACCTCGTCACCCGAGACCTCCGGCATCAGCCGGTCGAGGAGCGCGACGTCGACCCCCTCGTCCAGCAGGTCCAGCGCCTCGCGTCCGCCGTAGGCGGTCAGGACCTCGTAGTCGGCCTCGAGCCAGTCGGCGTAGAGGTCGGCGAGGTCGGGTTCGTCGTCCACGACCAGGACCGTCGGTGGTTCGTCGCTCATCTCGGTCAGTGTCGAGTCGCTTGGCGACAGGAGGGGATATCTCCACGAACGGTTTCGAGCGCTGAAACGACCGCAACGCCGGGCGGCGGCCGTGGCCGACGGACGCGGTTCAGCAACGGAGCCAGCGGGCTACCGGAGCAGTCGGCGCACGGCGCGGATGGCGAGCTTCGCGGCGACGAACAGGACCGCGGTGACGAGCACGACGAGCACGGCGGCCCGCAACACGGTCTCGTATCCCTTGCCACGGCGGCCCTGCGGGCTGTCCGCGGGCGACGAGCCGCCCACACATGACTCGTGCATCGGACCGTCGGGCGTCGGAACGCGTCGCTGTCCCGGGCGGATCTCCTGGCCGCAAGTGGGGCACTCCATCGGGCGTAATTCGCCCCCGAGCCGCAAAGCGTTTGGCTCTCGGGAGCGGCGCGTTCCCGGGCCACCGGGCCACGTGGAACGCCTACGCCCGTCGGCGGAAGCCGACGACCGTCGCGAGCCGCTCGCCGCCGTCGATGGCCTCCGTACCGACGGTCAGCCCACTGACGTCGGCGTCGTCGACCGTCTCCCGGACGATGCGCTGGACCTCGGCCGGCCCGGCGTCCTCGTCGGGGAGCACCACCCGGACCTGCCGGCGGTTGACGCTCACGCTCGCGACGTCGAAGCCCCGGGACTCGAACGCCTCCCTGAGGTCGGACTCGAGGTCTGTCATGGCGGATGAGGTGACCGGCGGCCCTGAAAAGGGTTGAGGTGGTTTCGGCGGGTGAAACCCGGCGGATCGAACCAGTCCGCGGTGGTTGCGAGGGTCTGTACGTTCGCGATCGATCGTGAGACGAGACGTCTCGGAGTGGACGCGACGGGATTTGAACCCTGAGGAAGACGGTCCGGGCATGCGGCCTCGCTGTCTCACGGCTTAGCCGCTCGACGTTTCGGGACGCTACCAACGGTCACGTCACGCTACCGCTCGGTCGTTCCGGACTGCGTCAGGTAGGGGTTCAAATCCACGCGTTCGCTGCGCGAACGCTCGCCTCGTCCATTTCTTCACGACGTATAGAACTGGACCCGCCAGGGAGGAACTGTCACACGATTCGACCCATAGCGCCGAAGGTTTATCCGGTAGATGGCCCAATGTCGGTGTAGATGGCGAGTACCACCCGGAAGGACGAATCCGAGGAGGGCGTGGAGTTCATCCACGAGGACGACGGCCGGATCACCGCACGTGACACGGAGTCAGGCGTCGCCTCCTACGGGGAGACCAAGGCCGAGGCGCTCAGGATGCTCGCCGAAGCGCTGGAACTCCACGAGGAGGGTGGTGAACCGGTCGACGATGCCGATCTCCGCGAGTTTGGGCTCGACCCCGACGACGAGGGCGACGATACGATGCCGAAGTTCATCCAATAGCGCTGGATGGGCAGGACCTCCTTCTCCGGCCAGGAAATCGTCAAGGTACGCCGAAATCACGGATACCGTCCAGTCGGCCGTACCGGTAGCCACCTCCGGCTTCGGTGGGAGAGCCCGGATACAGACGAGGTCAGGGTGGTAACGGTACCGATGAAACCCGAAGACCAGATTCCAACCGGTACACTCCACTCGATCGCGGACCAGTGCGGAGCCGAGGACTCTCGGGCCTGGTGCCGGTGGATCGACGAGAACAGCTAACTCCGTTACGGTTCAGCAACGCCTCTGACTATCGAACGCGTTCCCGTGATATAGCGAGGGAGTTTCGACGAACACTCACGATTCTTCATCTACTTCGTCGAGGAGTTCGTCGAAGAGGGCGACCACGTTACGCTCGATCTCGTCCCGAATTTCACGAACCCGTTCGAGCGATTGCCCGTGTGGATCAGTGAGTGCCCAATCACGATTGTCACCATTCCACGTAGCCGGGCAGACGTCCGAGGCTGAACAACCCATGGTGATCACCAGGTCGACCGACTGGAGCTCCGCAGGCGTCACCGCTCGCGGAGTCCGATCACCGAGATCGATATCACGCTCCCTCATTGCCTCGACAACCACGTCGTGGACGCGATCGGCAGGATCCGTTCCACCCGTCAACACGTCGATCTCATCGTCCACGTCGCGTCGGCCACGCTCCCGTTCTGCGAACGCAGTTGCCATCTGGCTACGCCCCGCATTCTGAACGCAGACGAAGGCGATACGCCGCTTCGCCCGTGTCTCGGACGGAGTCATGATTCAGTCTGTCGTAGCCTCGCGTCCGTTTGTCGGACGCGTTGTCAGTACCGGGACCGGTGCGGTTCTGATCACGGCAGTCGCCACACTGCCGACGAGGAACCGCTCGAAGCCGCCGAGTCCTTCAGTCCCGAGTGCGATCAGATCGAGAGCTTCGGAGTCAGCATACTGAACGATCTCCTCGGCCGGGTCACCGTCCTTCACACGTACGTGCGCTTCTAGACCCCGATCTCGCGCGTCGGAAGCGAGAGCTTCCAGATGATCGACTGCTCGCTCACGCAACTCGTCGTCCTCTGCAGTACTCCTGGTGCCGAGTATCCTGGATAGCGCCGACGAACGGCGGTGATCGATCACCGAGAGGAAATGGACAGACGCGTTCAATTGGACAGCGAGCTCGACGCCGAGGGCAGCGACTGCTGTCGCCGCCTCACTCCCGTCCGTCGGAAGCAATATCGCATTCACATCTCCTGTCCTTTCAGCGCGTGTTGACGCCGGTGTAATCGTTATCACCGGTATCGACGCGGTTCGTACGACGTTATCCGCGACGCTACCGATGACGGTCCGGGCGACGCCCCCACGGCCAGCCGTCCCGATGATGATCGCGTCGATCTCTTCATCGTCGGAATACGTGACGATCTCCTTCGCCGGGATCCCCTCGCGGGTCACAGCTGTCGCCTCGATTCCGCGCTGGGTCGCCTCGTCACGGAGCGAGGTCGCGCGTTCTGTCGCCGTTTCGCGGAGTCGCTTGCGGATCGACGGCGAATCGCCCCCGTATCCGGCACCTGTGGCGAGACTGCTGTCCGCCACGGAGATGACGTGTACAGACGCATCGAGCGCCGCTGCGAGATCGAACCCGCGACGAGCCGCTGCGGTGGATCGATCGCTGCCGTCTGTCGGTATCAGCACTGTCTGGATTCTCATTGGTACAATCGTGGTCAATCGGTATCCGTCGGTGAACTCACCGACTCATCGGCCATCGTCGGATCGTCGAGTCTCCCGGTCTCGTAACCTGCCCAGTCGAACCGCTTCTGGAAATACACGGCGACGTGGACCAACGCGAGCAGGACGGGGACCTCGATGAGCGGGCCGACGACTGTCGCAAACGCCACACCCGAACCGACGCCGAAGACCGCGACGGCGACGGCGATGGCGAGTTCGAAGTTGTTCGAGGCGGCAGTGAACCCGATCGCGGTCGTGGTCGAGTAGTCGGCACCGATCCCCCGTCCCATCCCGAAGCTCACGAGGAACATCACGACGAAGTAGATCGTCAGGGGAACGGCGAGCCACACCACGTCCGTCGGTCGTGCGATGATGTTGTCGCCCTGCGTGGCGAACATCACGATCACGGTGAACAGGAGGGCGAGCAGGGTGATCGGGCTGATCTTCGGGACGAACGATTCCTCGTACCACTCCTCGCCCTTCGAGTGGACACCACCGAGTCGGGTGAGGATACCGCCAGCGAACGGGATCCCGAGGAAGATGGCGATCGCCCAGAAGACCTGTTCGACCGTTATGTCGAACGCTTCGATGCCGGCCACCATCGCGTCGAGCCCGAGGATCGGGGGCAGAAAGAGCGCGAAGAACCAGATGTAGACCCCGTAGGTGACGATCTGGAAGATGCTGTTGAACGCGACGAGACCGGCTGCGTACTCACTCGACCCCTCGGCGAGGTCGTTCCAGACGAGCACCATGGCGATACACCGGGCCATGCCGATGAAGATCAGCCCGAGGAAGTACTCTGGACGGGCGGGGAACCACGGAACGATCCCACTGAAGAAGATGACCGCCAGAGCGAACATCAGGGTCGGACCGATCAGCCAGTTCTGAATCAGACTCAACGAGAGGATCCGCCACTTCGAGAAGACCCGTGGCAGCTGGCGGTAGTTCACCTTCGCCAGCGGTGGATACATCATCGCGATCAGCCCGAGTTCGACCAGGTAATACTCCTGTATCGGCCCGACGACCGATGGCGCGACGGAGCCGAGTCCGACCCCGAAGGCCATCGCACCGAAGATCCACACGGTGAGATACTTATCGAGGAAGCCCATCGACCGTGGGTCGCCACAGTCGGGACAGCCGCAGTTCGGGCCGTGTTCGTGCGCGACGTTGCTCATCGGGTCTCGCCGTGTGCTGCCGTTTCGAAAAGCGAGTCTGCGAGGTCAGTCGTCGTATAATACCGCCAGTTCCCTTCTTTCCGCCGAGTGATGAGCCCCGCGTCGACGAGATCGGAGAGGGCGTGGCTGACGGCGCTTTCGCTGACATCGACGAGTGGTTCGAGTTCGCAGACGCAGAGTTCTTCGTCCGCGACGGCGAGTGCACGAGCGATCCGGTATCGCGTTTCGTTCCCGAGGACGGCGAAGACCGGGCGGATGCTCTCGTCGCCGAATGCCGTCTCGGCGAGTGACTGGAGTTCGGCGAGTCGCTGCTCGACGTCTTCGTCACAGCAGTCCCCGAGTTCGTCGGTGATCAATCGACGAATCCGCGTGGTCGATTCAGCCATCGAAGGCTAATTGAAACTGAATTCAGATAGGTCTTCCTATATGATCTGCGATTCAGATACCTTTCCACATTCAGCCCTGTCGCGGGCACAGAGGAGACCGTCGCACGGGGGTCGTTCAATCTTCGAGGTCGTCGAAGAACTCGCTCACGCGTCGTTTGATCTCGTCTCGTTGCACTCTGACCGCATCCAGATCTTCCCCTTGTGGATCCGTGAGATCCCACTGTTCGGTCGTCCCGTCCCAGTCCCTGGGGGTGAAGCCGGACGCGTCACAGCCCATCGTCACGACGTATTCGGCGTCGGCGACGTCCTCGGCGGTGATCTTACGGGGTGTGCGGTCGCTGATATCGATATTCTCCTCCCGCAGGACGTCGACTACCTCCTCGTGAACGTGGTCTCTCGGGTCGGTCCCTCCGGTGACGATCTCGATCTCGTCGTTCAAATTGCGACGAGCCCGCTCGGATTCCGCGTACGCCGTCGCCATCTGACTGCGACCAGCATTGCCGACGCACACGAACGCCACTCTGGTCATGTCTGGGTCTTACGGTCCAGCGGGCTAAACGATGAGGGTGGACGTCGTGCTGGCGGCGGGAGCAGCCATGACGAACGATACCCTCACTCGTACGCCTCGAACTCCTTGCCGTAGATGGCATAGTAGATGACACCGATCGTCCCGATGATCGAGGCGATGGTGAACGAGAGTTCGGGGCTCACGAACTCCCAGATGAACCCACCCACGGCACCGCTTGGGATCACCAGCGCGCCACGGACGAAGTAGTACGATCCGGTGACTCTCCCACCGGAACCCATCTCTGCTGGTCCGACGATCAACGCCTTGTGGGCTGGGAGCCCCGCGAATCGGAGCCCCGAGAAGGCGAACAGCGCGATCAAGACGACCTGATCGGCTGGTGCGAAGATCAACAGGACCGGAAAGATGGCGTAGACGGCAAAGCCCAGCCCGACGACCGTCTTGAGTCCCGTCCGTTCGGCGACGATCGCCATCGGTGCCATCGACACCAGGGCGATCAGCATCTCGACAGCGAGCAGGACACCGAAGAACGCGGCTGGTGATAGCTCGATGGTTCCGACCGTGGGCAGCGTCACGGTCAATCCGATCCCCATGATCCGGGTGACCACGAGGATGAAGAACACGTAGACCATGCCGTTGGCGAACCGAACGAGAGTATCGGCGACGATCAGTGGACGGTGCTCCTCAGGGAGCCGCTTGATGTCTTCGACGATCTGGCCGAACCCCTGGAACTCCTTGCCGACCGTGTCGGCGTCCGGTCTGTAGAGGACGTGCTGGGCGACCGTGCCGAGGAGCCCGAACACGATCGCGATGACCAGCACCCACAGGAATCCGGGCATGAGCGCGTCCGCGACGAGAACGGCGACGATCACCGGTGCGATGAGGAAGGCCGTCCGGCGGAACGTCTCCGTGCTGGCGAACCCACGGGCCAGGCGATTCGGCGGCACGCTCTGTTTGACGATGGCGTAGTGACCCCCGATGCCGAACGACTTCCAGCATTGCGCGAGGAGGAGTCCGACGAACACCCAGATCCAGGGTGGGATCTCGATGAATCCCAGCGGTATCGTGGGAATGAACGCAGACGCGAACCAGATCCCGAAGCCGAGGACTGAAACGAAGCCGAAGACCGTCAACGCGAAGCGCGAGCCAACACGGTCGGAGACGACCCCGCCGTAGTAGGGGTAGATAGCGCCGATGGCGTTCCCGAGCGTGGCGAACAATCCGACGATAAAGCCGGTGGCCCCGAGGAAGACGAGATAGTCCGGGAGAAAGCGATTGGTCATCTGGAAGCCCAGACTGAAGGCAAACATCGCTAGCGAGAGGACCAGCACGTCCCGTTCCAGGGAGAGGAATTGGCGGAAGGTGTCCCACGGCCCAGCGCTCGGGACCTGCTGGTCGGCCATGCCAGCGAGTTTTTCTAGCTAATTAGTAAGTTCTTCGGGGAGACCGGCCGGTCCGGAACGGGGAACGGACTCGTCATACCCCTTCGAGAAACGAGGCAGGGTCCTTCTCGTAGAGTTCCCACATCGTCACGTCGGCGTTGCGAATGTCGTTCGACCGGGGGTGATCCGGGCTCACGAGATCGTCCCACGTCAGGAGGCCTGGGAAGATGAGTGGGATCTCGTACGTTTCGATAGCATCCCACTCCGGGGCATCGCCTGAGAACTCTTCGGCGACGAGTTCCGTTGTCCCGATCGTGTACTGATCGCCCATGTACGCCGGTTTCACGCCGAGTCCCAGCTTGTACGGATAGGCAACCCAGTGCCATCGCTGCCCCGCGCCGTGGTGGACCGCCGGTGACCACGTGTAGCTCTCGCCAGGGACGAGTTGTTTGGTGTCGGCAGGATGGTCCGTCTGGAGATCCCGCCACATCTCGACCGTCCACGTCCCATCCTCCCACGTGCCGGTTCCCCGCCAGTCAGCCGCACTCCCGTCGGGCTCTCGAAGGGGCCGCCGGGGGATCATCGC
Organism: Natronomonas sp.; assembly: GCA_007135435.1. Lineage (GTDB taxonomy): Archaea > Halobacteriota > Halobacteria > Halobacteriales > Haloarculaceae > Natronomonas. The sequence continues at coordinate 2,134 of SLIW01000525.1, read as the reverse complement.
GCCGTCCCACTCGGCGATTGCGGGATCGAACTCGACGGCATCCTCCAGGTCGAGAGCGTACGTTCCCGTCTGCTGATCCGGAACGTTCCCCGCTCGAATCGCATCGAGATCCAGGGCCCCTCCGGGGACGATATCGGGGTCGAACATGTACTCGGGCCCGTCCTCCGGATCCCAGTCTTGAGACGTGTAGGTGTTCTGTCCCTGGTCGCTGTGTCGGTAGTCGAGCACGTGGTGGTCGGTACCGAAGCCTTTCGGATCGCTTCGGTGGGCCCGCCACATCGGGAGGTCGAGGAAGATCCCCTCGGCCTTGAGTCGCGCGAGTTCGTCCGCTGACCGCATGTTTTGCCAGTCGTTCTCCCACCACTCACCGGTACACGCCTGGGGAATGTACTTCCGGACGTCTGTCTTCCCGAGTCCCGCGTCGCCGAAGTGGTCGTGGGATCGGACCCGCTCTTCGGAAACCGCGCCCGGGAGGCTTCGCATCCCCTCGTGAACGGTCAACCACCCGCCGAACTGCTCGAATCCCTGGACCGAACCGTCGTCGAGCAGGAAGCTCACCCGATCCTCGTAGAAGCCCGTATGCTCGTCCGTGGGTCGCTCGACCACCCACGGTGAGGGATTGGCGTACTGCTGCCACTGGCCATCACGATGGACGAGCATGTCGTGAATCCACCCACCTGGATGGGGTTGTTCCCACTGGAACCGGAAATGAATCCGATCTGTGTTGAAAGCGATCTGTGTATGGAGACGCTTCAGCTTCTCTTTCGGGCGCCAGGTTCCATTCATGCGTACGACCTACGAGGAGAGAGGGTCTCAATCGGTATCGGCTACTGAAGGCGTGGACCTCGGGGTCGTACCTAATCCACTCGACTCATCTGTCTCGGCCAGAAGGCGGACGAACTGTCCGGCATTCTTCACGAGCTTGTTTTCGGCCTTCCTGAGGTGCTCTTCGAAGGTGGAACGAGCGACAGCAGTCTGCGCTGCGAGATCGTTCACTGACGCCTGCCGGGGCTGTTCGTAATAGTCGTTGTCGAGGGCGAGACGGAGTGCGTCGAGCTGTCGCTCCGTGAGTCCGTCGAACAGTGTATCCACGGGCGCTAACATCGTGTGCGGGATCTGGGTCTCTTCCAACCCGGTCTTCGAAAGGACCTCGATGTCGCGGTCCGACTCCAGATCCTCGTAGACCGCTCGGATCGACGCTTCCTCGAAGGCGATCACTGTGTAATGTTCCCAGCCGTGGCGATGGATCGTCGGCGGCTGATACAGACAGTTGTGTTCTTCGAACCGCTCGATGATCGAATCCTCGAGTGAACACAGACACGATTGCATGACGACGTTCAGCCCTGCACTGTCGCTCGATTTGTGTAACACCGTGCCGAGACGGGACACCGCATCGAGGAGTTCCTCGCTCGGTGCATCGGACGACGAGATCTCCAGTACCTGGCAGTCACTCAGATACCACTCCCGTATCGTGAGATCGGGATATCGCTCCGAGAGGTCCCGATACGGACACTCGTGTCGGATGCGAAACGATGCCTGATGGAGGCCCATGTGAACGGGTATGGCTTCCAGATCAATAGGAGTGCCGGTTATAGCTTGCAGCGTTTATATACTCTCCCATCCAGTAGAGGGAACCAGGATGACAGAAGTAACGCCAGAAGCGCTGGCGAATCGGCTCTTCGAAGGAACGGACCGACCACTCGTCCTGGATATCCGTCACGGCGACGAATACGAAGAATGGCACATCCCGTACAGCGAAAACATCGACGTGTACGACGAACTCGAGGACGACCCCGAGACGGCGAAGGAGCGTCTCGCTGAACTCTCCGCCGACCGGGAGATCATCACCGTCTGTGCAGCTGGCGTCATTTCTCGAGACGCCACGGTACTACTTCAAGAACTGGGATACGACGCGAAGACACTGATCGATGGGATGAACGGGTGGAGCCGCGTCCACCGAGCAGCACCGGTCGAGGTCCCCATCGACGGAACGCTCCTCCAGGTCGCCCGCCCGGGAAAAGGCTGTCTCTCCTATATCCTCATCTCGGACGGCGAGGCTGCCGTCTTCGACCCGTCGCACTATCACGAAGAATACGAAGCACGCATCGACGAACACGGTGCGGAACTCGTCGGT
>SLIW01000237.1 GCA_007135435.1 Natronomonas sp. | reverse complement strand
GTGTTGCCGTCGATGAACGCGGCGTCGAAGGCGTCCTGTGCCAGCCGGTACGTCGAGCCGACGTACCCCGGGCTCTCGATCGTCGAGTAGCTCAGGACGTCGCTGACCTGGGTGACACCCTGCTCGACGGCGAGGCCGACGTCCATCGTCCCGCCGGCGGACGTCCCCACGTCGATGTGGTACTCGGCCTCCTCGTCGGGATCGTCGTCCGTCTCCTCGTCGGTGACGGCATCGTCATCGTCGTCGTCGTCCTCCAGCGGGTCGTCCTCCTCCGGATCAACGTCGTCGCCGATACAGCCCGCTACACCCAGTGCGCCGGCCGCCGCGACGGATTGCAGGAACCGCCGCCGTTTGGAGTTGTCGACTGTCATGCGTTGTTCAACACGGATAATGAAAGTAGTACTATATATAACCTTCGGGCTGACAGGGTGGGCAAATCACGTGACCCGAATCGAATATCGGCCATTCGATCGGCGTAGCAGGAGACGATCTTCGTGATCAGTAGATGATCTTCGTGAGACGGTCGGGCAACGCGCGTCGGCCGGCGGCGCACTGGACCGGGGCCCTGACGCGGTCAGGGTATCAAACGCCGGCGATGTAGACCCAGTAGAGCCAGTGGGCCAGCACGGCGAGCAGCACCACGGCCAGCACGACCTCGGCGATCCGGACGATGTACGGCGTGTACGTCCGAACCCGCGACTCGACGCGGTCGTAGGTGTCGTGGGCCCGTTCGAGCGACTCGACGGATCGCTCGCGCAGCGTCCGGCCGGACTCCGAAGGCATACCCGGACCTCCGGAGCGAGGATATTAAAGTCACCCCTCCGGATGGGTCGTCCGACGCCCGGCCAGTTGCGGCCCATTCGCCGGCGATCCCGGGATCAGTCGAACCCGGATGTCCCCTCCAGGACGTGTTCAGCGACGACGTCGTCGTCGAGTTCGACGCCGATCCCGGGGGCCTCGGGGACCTCGATGTAGCCGTCCCGGATGAGGGGCCCGTCGCGTTCGATCAGGTCGTCCCACCAGTCGACCTCAAGGGCGTGGTACTCGAGGACGTCGAAGTTCGGGATCGCCGCGCCGAGGTGGACGCAGGCCATCGTCCCGACGGGGCTGCAGACGTTGTGCGGCGACAGCGGGATGTAGTTCTCCTCGGCGCGGTCGGCGATCCGCACCGTCTCGGCGAGCCCGCCCACGGTCGTCGGATCCGGGGTGGCGACGTCGACGCCGTGCTGGTAGAGCAGTCCGGAGAGCTCGTGGACGCGGAAGCGGTTCTCCCCGGTGGCGATCGGCGTCCGCGTCGAGCGGGTCACCTCGAGCTGGGCGTCGGTGTTCTCCGGCGGGACGAGGTCCTCGAGCCACATCAGCCGGAACTCCTCGAGCTCGTGGGCGAGCCGCTTGGCGCTCTCGACGGTGTAATCCCAGTGACAGTCGAAGGCCAGGTCGACGTCGTAACCGATCTCCTCGCGGACGGCCTCGACGACCTCCCGCTTGTGTTCGATGGCCGCGTTCGTGAGCCGCCCGTTGAACGGGTCCGGCTCGTTGTCCATCGCCATGTCGAGGTCGAACTTGAGCGCGGAGAAGCCCATGTCGACGACGCGGCGGGCCTCGGCGGCGTACGCCTCCGGCGAGTAGGCCTCCGCGTCGGCGTAGTCGGTGTAGCCGTCCTCGACGGCGTAGGCCTCGCCGGCGTGGCAGTCGCAGTAGATCCGGACCTCGTCGCGGAACTTCCCACCGAGCAACTGGTAGACCGGCAGGTCGAGGAGCTTCCCGGCGGCGTCCCAGAGCGCGATCTCGATCCCCGAGGCCGCGGTCACGACCTTGCCGGTCGTCCCGCCGTGGCCGGACATCTCCTGGACGATGCGCCGGAAGAGCCGCTCGACGTCCAGGGGGTTCTCCCCGAGGAGGAAGCGCTTCGTGTACTCGACGATCTCGGGGACCCCGCCGCCGCGGTAGGCCTCCCCGATCCCCGTGACGCCGGCGTCCGTCTCGATCTCGATCAGGTTCCACTCGAAGTTACCCTCGACGACGCAGGTCCGGATATCCGTGATGGCGACGTCCCGCTCGGCCGCCCGGTTCGTGATCTGATTGGCGTAGTCTCTCATCGGCTGGCCGTATGGTCGGCGCGGACGCTCTTCACTTGGGGTGGTCCCTCGTCGTCGGAACTCCTCTCGTCGACTGTACTCCTCTCATTGACGGAAGTCCTCGATCGCGTCCTCGTCCAGGCGGACCCCGTGTCCCGGTCGGTCGGGGAGGTGGATCAACCCGTCATCGTCTGGGGCGAGCGGCTCCGCGACGACGTCGTCGAACACCTTGACGTCCTGGTCGCGGTAGAAGTACTCGACCCACTGGCCGTTCTCGATGGCGCCGACCAGCGGGGCGTGGAGGTTCCAGTTGTAGTGGGGCGCGATCGGCACGTCGTACGCCGCGGCGTGGTGGGCGATCCTGAGCCACTCGGTGATCCCGCCACAGACGGTGGCGTCGGGCTGGAGGACGCCCGCCGCGCCCGCGTCGTGGAGCCGGGCGAAGCGGTGCCGGGTGCCCTCCAGTTCGCCCGTGGCCACCGCGTAGGGGATGGCGTCGTTGACCTCGGCCATCGTCTCGACCCGGTCGATCATCACGGGCTCCTCGACGAAGTACGGATCGTGGGGCTCGAACGCCCGGCAGGCGCGGACGGCCTCGGGCGTGCTCGTCCACTTCCCGTTGGCGTCAAGCAGGAGGGTGCGGTCGGGGCCGATCTCCTCGCGGACGGCCGCGACGCGGTCGACCTCCTCGGAGACCGACCGGCGCCCGACCTTCATCTTGACGTCGTCGTGCCCCTTGTCGACGTACCGAGGGACCTCCGC
>SLIW01000017.1 GCA_007135435.1 Natronomonas sp. | reverse complement strand
TGCAGGGAGTTCCTCGGCAGTGTCGACGGGAGTCTCTTCGGCCTCGACGTCCGTACGAGGCCACTCCAGTTCGAGTTCCAGGCTCATGTTGTCGTTCTCTGTTTCGAGTTCGATTTCCAGCGCGACTTCCCCGGGGACCTCGAAGACGACGGCGCCATCCTCTCCACCGAGGCGGATCGATCCCGCGGTGAGACCATCGACCACGCCGCTGAGCACTGTGGCGATTTCATCACGAGAGGCTGTCAGCTCAGACTCGTACTCTTGGGCCATGGTATCTCCTACGGTAGCACGGGTAGTAAACCTCGTCCGAGGATGGGTCGGGCGCTGCCAGGGATTGCGAATCGACCCCCGAAGAATCCGCTCCGGTGGTTCGCTACCCCTGCGGCGGAGATAAACATACAATCCAAACAGAGACAGAGACCACAAGCCGGGCGAGATGAACGGACAGGGATCGCGAATATTGTGGAGTGCGCTGGGTGTCCGTTCGTTTGTATGGGTGGTTCAACCGGTGTCCCGCAACCTGACGGGCAGGCTTCTTGTTCCATCCGCGGTGAGGCGGAGGTCCAACTTCTCTGGTAGTAACGAACCTGTACCGAACGGATCGATCGCTCATCCATCTCGGTACCGCGACGTGCTGCATTCGCGCGCAGTACCTCGAACGGTTGAATCCCACCTATTCAGAAGCCGGACATGATCCCCTGTGAGAAAGCGAAGGTGAACACGCCGGACCTATTCTGTTTGTCCTGGAATATTCGTCTCCAGTGAACCGCTCGTTGGCCCTCCGGACTCGTCCTCAGGGGCTGACCCGCTGGGTAGCCACTCATCAACTATGATGGAAGATAACGTACGATATTCGGTGGCAATGGGTATACATCGGAACAGCATGATGGCGGATGGGCTATGGTATTTGTTATCGTATACCAACCGCTCGCCTCACAGCGAGCGAACGTACCATGTCCACAGAACGTACCGCAGTCGATGGTGTGTGGCGCAGAACGATCCTGAAGGCCAGCGCGGTCGCCGCGGGTGCACTCGCCCTGAGCCCTCCCGTTATCGCCACTGCAAAGGACGAGAACGACGAGGATGATGAGCGTGACGTGTACGAAGACAACGGTGACGTCGATGAACCCCACGGCTTCGAGGTCGAATTATTCACGGGCCACTCGCCATTCCCCGACGAGCTGGCCGTGACGTTCTCGCACACGTTCGCCGGGATAGACCACGACGACCCGGCCGTCCCCATCGGTGCGCATCAAACGCTGGACGGTGAGTCGACCCTGATAGTCGGCGAGGCACGATGGGAGCCAGGCGGAACGTCCGGCTGGCACCACCACCCGGGAGTGGCGCTCATCGCCATGGTCGAAGGGGCGATCGAAATCACGTGGGAGTTCGATTGTGTCCCCCGAACCTACGCAGCCGGTGATGGATGGTTCGATCCGGGGATCGTCCACAACGCGGATAACGCGAGTGACGATGAGCCTGCCCGGGCGATCGTGACGTTCCTCGGGATTCCCGACGGTGAACCGGCGACGACGTGGGTCGAACCTGTCGAGTGCTGACGACCCACTGGAGATATTTTCGGTCCGTACGTCGAGTGTCCTGGAACGCTGGACGACGTTATCTCAAGCGCGTCTCGATCGGGCCTTCCACTCCTGTTCCTGTCGCCGCTCGTGGACATGTCGCTGCCTGTCGGCCACAGTCTCGCAGACCTCCCTCCATGGTCCAGATCAATCGAGTATACGAGGTATCAGCACACCGTCTATCGTCGTAATCGTACCTATTTTCCATCGTCCAGCGGCCAGTCACCGATCGACTGTGCTATTGCGTTCAGTCGCTACTATGGCTAGGCTGCCCGTCGATTCGGTTCCTCAGGTCAACGGAGAAACACGCCAAGTATCGGTCGAACGACAGTGACCAGGTTGTATGCTAGTGATAGACACGCAAACCCTATCGTGTCCGGAACCCTATCATCTATCATTGTATTATGTCTTCGACGACAGCCATGGACAAACAGGAGAGCCTGCCGCGGGAGCTCACCGAAACGGAAGCGGCAGCGATCGAGGGGGCTGGATTGCTGGCGAATCTCGGCAAGAGGGTCATCCACGTCGGTGGTGGCCCGTCCACCGACCAGCTCCTCGAACTGGGCCGTTTCGAACCGGGCCAGCACGTCCTCGATGCCGGCTGTGGAGTGGGATCGACGGCCATCGAGATCGCCTCACGGTTCGGGTGTGACGTGACGGCAATCGATATCGCCCCATCGATGGTCGACCGCGCAGCGGCCAACGTCCGAGCTGCCGGACTGGAGGAGAGCGTCTCTGTGCGTCAGGGTGATATCCTCGCGCTGGATTCCCCCGACGACACCTTCGACCGGGTCGTCATCGAAGCCGTCGTCATGTTCGTGGACCGCGACCGGACGGCGAGGGAGGTCGTCCGGGTGTGTAAGCCGGGTGGATACGTCGTCAACCACGAGGCGTACTTCGTCGAGGAAACGCCCGACGAGGTCCTCGAGAGCAGCCAGGAACTCTTCCCAGGGATGGTCCTGGAGACCCCCGACGGGTGGGTTGAGCTGTATCGTTCGGCTGGGCTCACCGAGATCGAATACGTCAGTGGTTCCGCCGAGTTCTTCGGCCCGGCCTACATGATCCGCGACGAAGGATTGATCGCCACGCTGAAGATACTCGGTCGTTTGCTCACTCACCCGGCGTACCTCCGGCACATGGCGTGGCTGGGGCCCCGAGTGCGACGCGTCCAGCCCTACGTGGACTACATCGTCCTGGCCGGGCGAAAACCGGTGTGACCAGCGAGTGACCAGCCGAGCGACCTGATGGTCTCGGCTGACGAAGC
>SLIW01000368.1 GCA_007135435.1 Natronomonas sp. | reverse complement strand
TCCAGACCGAGGGTAGACCGAGTGGCTGGGATGCGACAACCCGTGGTCCGAGGAGAGAGAATCCGTAGATAACTACCTAAAATTTTGGGAATCGCGTTGACGGTCAGTGCGTGCGACCACTCACGATGGGCGGTCCCGGTCTCGACATCCCCACGCGTTCGACAACGGCCGTTCGGCCTCTGACATCCGGACGCCGTTTTTTCGACCGGGACCGGCCATCACCTCACGAGTAGCGTGTGGCTTCGCTTCCCAGTTGCGCGTGTAATCAGCGACGATCCCCTCACTTCCCCTCTGGTTGTCCGAGTTGACGTATCCAATCGACGTTGAGCCGTTCCGTTGTGTCGATGGCTACGGCTCCAACTGGGGTTCCTTTCGGCTGCTGCTCTCGTGCCTGCGATCGGACCAGCGAACAATCACCTTCGCCCCCGGAACCCCTCGGTCACGTGGTCAGTTCACGTGTACAACCAGGGGCGGATAGTCAGCGGGTCGAGTTGGGCTTTCGAAAGTGGAGTTTCGGGGGTATCGACGGAACGCGGTGCTGAGACGATCTGTGTCGATCGACTCCAACAGGACTTTACTTCGGGACGCCGTTGTCCACGCGATGGCAGACGCCGACGACGGCCAGGGGCCGCGGGTCCTCGACCGCAAGCGGGACGCGACGCGCTACCGCGTGCTCGTGGAGATCGCCGCCCGTCAGCCGGCGGTGAGCCAGGGGGAGGTCGCGGAGGCGATCGGCGTGACCTCGCAGGCGGTCAGCGACTACGTGCGCGACCTCGTGGAGTCGGGGTTCGTCGACAAGGGCGGTCGCGGCCGCTACGAGGTAACCAAGGAGGGCGTCGACTGGCTCATCTCGCAGACCGACTCGCTCGAGGCGTTCGTCGAGCGCGTCTCCTCGGAGATCGTCGGCAGCGTCGACCTCGACGCCGCCGTCGCCGCAGGGTCAATCGCCGAGGGCGACCGGGTCGGCCTGGTGATGCGCGACGGCGTGCTCCACGCGACGCCCGCCGGCGACGCGTCTGGCGCGGCGGCGACGGCCGTCGCGGTCACCGCCGCCGAGGCTGGCGAGGCGGTCGGGGTCACGGACTTCGAGGGGGTCGTCGACTACGAGACCGGCCGGGTGACCGTCCTCCAGGTCCACCCCGTGACGGAGGGGGAGACTGTGGGGCCGCCAATCGACGAACCGGCCGACGAGGTCAACGTCGTCGCCATCGCCGGGACCGAGGCGTACGCGCTGGCGACCCGGTCGGGGCTGAATCCCGACGTCCGGTTCGGGACCGTCGACGCGGTCGCGGAGGCCGCGCTACTGGGTCTCGACGTCCTCCTCGTCGCCGTCACCGACGAGGTGCCGCGACACACCGGGCGGCTCCGGGAGGAGGGCGTGCCGCACGAGGTACTGGACACCGATGGGGAGTGATCAGGGGAAACCCGTTAACGAAAAATGCATCTCGGGACCTGTTCGAGAGAGATCTGAAAAAACGTTCCAGTCTGGTCTCTTTCTACGATGCGGCTGTGAAACCAGACCTCGTGAATCTCGATCGATAGTGTCGGCCGTGACAAAAGGTATATCTATATGCGAGAGTATAGCATCTGTATATGTCCGATGCTGATAGCGAGGCAGCCGGGGACGGTCCGGAGATGGTACAGATCAACCTCCGGCTGAGCCAGGCGTTCCTCGAGGACATCGATTCGACCTGGCAGGAGCAAGGGTTCAATTCCAGGAGCGAGTTCCTGCGGTACGCGGCGCGTGACGCAGTCAAGCACCCCGAATTCTCCCGTGAGGGATGGAAGCAGATCGCAGCGAGCGAGCACGATTTACGGACCCGCGATGCTGAACTGGTTTCGCGAGAAGAGGTCGTCGAGATGATGGATCGACACGAGGATGACGGGCAATAGGGACTGGACCTGGAAGTTCACTCGCCGAGCCGCCGACCAGTTCGACCGGCTCGACCCACACGTCCAGGATCGAATCGTTTCGAAACTCGACGAGGTCGTAGACTCCGAATGGCGCCAACCAGTGGACTTCCTTGAACCGTTGACCGGCGGTCCATTCGCGAAACTCCGTGTCGGACAGTACAGACTCGCCTGTGTACTTGATCACGATACATCAGTCCTCGAGGTACATCGCATCGAACACCGGAGCGGTGCCTACACTGCCGACGACTGAAATCTCGTATCAACGAACCGGGCGCGTAGCCGTCTGGAAACTACGATTACTGGCGGGTGAGGTACGTCCGGGCCATCACCCGTGACGAGCGATGTCGAATCGGGCTCGATGGCTGTACGAGAAGTAGATATTTCCCTCAGTATTGCGATAATCATTATCCTGCGAAGGACCCTCTCCGGCCTGATACATCTGACCTTCGAAGACTGAAGCGACTATCTCCAGGCGCACGCTGACGCTTGATCGGTTGGAGTCGAGAGCTGGAACCAGTCGAGCCTCTACCGGTTCCCGGGCGCCACCGCCTCCATCGTCGACCTGACCACGTCGTCGTCTGCGCGCATGAGCCAGCCGACGCGGACCGCGTCGCAGCCGTCGATCGCGGCGAACTCATCGATCACGGAATTGACCTGTTCGGGGGTCCCGCAGGCGACGAGGCCGTCGAGGACCTCGTCGTCCACCGCCGCCACGGCCCCCTCGCGGTCGCCGTCCATCCACGTGCTTCGAATCTCATCGACCATCTCCTCGTGGCCCTGAGCAGCCACGGACTGACGGTAGAATGGCCCGTACAGCGAGATCATGAACGCGACGTGCTGTCGACCCATCTGGCGGGCGCGCTCGCCGTCCTCGAGGGCGCACGCCCGCAGCAGGATGGTGGTACGGAGCGCCGCCGGGCCGCGGTCGCCGAGCT
>SLIW01000153.1 GCA_007135435.1 Natronomonas sp. | reverse complement strand
CTCTTCGCCTGGGAGCTCGACGGCGAGCCCCTCCCGGCGGACCACGGCGGCCCGCTCCGGGTGGTGACGCCGCATCGCTACGCGTACAAGGGCGCCAAGTGGGTCTCCAGCGTCGAGTTCCTCACGGAACCGACGCGTGGCTACTGGGAGCGACGGGGCTACTCCGTCACCGCCAACCCCTGGGAGGAGGAGCGATACGGCTGAGCGTCCGGCTTGCTGCGGGAGCCGAGCGGTCGAGTGGAATCGGAATCAGCGCGTCTGGTTGGAGGCGAGAACCGACCGTTCGTGATGGAGACGGGTCGGCCGGGTCGGCCGGGTCGGCCGGGCCGACCACGAACCGCCGGTCGATACAGGCGCTCCCCCGTGGCCAGGAATCCGGCCCCTCCTACCGTTTCTCGAACCGATTCGTCCGGAACCATTATCCTCGTCTAACTCGCCCTTCGGCCATGGCCGGGCCGATACGCGTGCTCCTCGTGGACGACGACCCTTCGCTGGCGGATCTCATGGCGAACCAGCTGGGGCAGCTCCGCGAGGAGTTCTCGATACGCGTCGAGACGGACCCGAACGGGGCGATGGAGGCGGTCGACGAGGGGGACATCGACTGCGTCGTCAGCGACTACCACATGCCCGAGATGGACGGCCTCGAGCTGCTCCGCTACATCCGCGAGATGGAGCCGAAGATCCCCTTCATCCTCTTCACCGCCCGGGGGAGCGAGGAGATCGCCAGCGACGCGGTCTCGGCGGGCGTGACCGACTACTTCCGGAAGCGCCGGGGCAACGAGCAGTGGCGGGTGCTCGCCAACCGGATCGAGAACGTCGCCGCCCGCTACCGCGCCGAGGAGGCCGTCCAGCTGCGCGAGACCGCCCTCCGGCAGCTCGCCCGGACGGTCATCGACAGCGTCGCCGCGCCGGTCGAGGAGCTCCTCGAGCTGGGCCGAGACACCCTCGAGGCCGAGTACGCCGCCTTCCTCGTCGGCGAGGGCGACGACGCCGAGGTCGTCGTCGAGAGTATCGACCCCACGCGGGCGGACGATTTCGCCACCGGCCGGGGGCCCCCGGTCGACGACGTGCGGAACCTCACCGTCCAAGGGGGCAGCATCGTCGCAGGGACCGTCGGGGCTCGCGAGGACGGGGGCTACCGGTCGTACATCGGGACGCCGGTCTACGTGGGTGACCGCCGCTACGGGACACTCTGTTACTGCGACCGCGGCGACCGCACCGACTTCACCCCCTGGGAGCGGGCCTTCGTCGAGCTCCTCGGGGACTGGCTCGGCAACGAGCTGACCGCCGAGTGGGCAAGCGATCAGAACGCGGCGGTGGCGGAGGCCCGACGCCGGCTCGACCGGGTCCGGCGGGCGATGGACGACGGCGACGAGGCGACGGCCCGCGAGGAACTCGACGCCCTCGACGAGCTGCTCGATGTCGACCCGCCGGGGACGACGCCGGTCTCGATCGAGCTCCACTAGGCCGTCAGCGCCGCGACTCACTGGTTCGGCAACCTCACGCGAAGAACGAAGCATCCCGAGTGGGCGATCTCCTGGTCCCGATCAGGCGATCTCCTCGTCCCGATCAGGCGATCTCCTCGACGAAGGTTCCGGGGTACTCGGCGTGGGGGAGGAGGTCAGCGTCCTCGAAGACCAGGAGCCGCGCGTCGGCGGCCCGCGCCAGAACGCGTCCGTCCTCGACCGGCGGGAGCTCGGCGTCGCGGCCCCAGACGATCGTCGTCGGGACGCCGGCGTCGACGATGGCCTCCGCGAGGTCTATCTCGAGGTCGAGGAACCCGCCGATGAAGGAGGCCGGCGCGAACCGCGCGCCGGGACGGTGGGCGACCGCCCAGTCGTACTCGACCCACTCCTCGGTGATCGCCGAGGGGCGGGAGACGGCGTTGTCGACCAGGAAGTACCGGATCGCGGGCTTCGAGACGAGGAGGTTGTACAGCCCCTCGCCGAACACCGGCGTCCGGATGAGCGTCCGTAGCCACGGCCGACGCCGCGGCATCGTCCGCGCCGTCGGGCAGACGAGGATGAAGCGTCTCACGTCGAGGCCCGTGGTGGTGGTGGCGTCTTCCGCGGCGTCGTCCTCAGCGAAGTCATCCTCCGCGGAGTCGTCTTCCACCGCGGTCGCCTCCCCATTCGCGTCGGCCACGGCCGCCGCGGCGTAGGCGGCCGACAGCGATGACGCCACCACCGTCGGCTCGTCGGTGCAGTCCCGGAGGAAGTCGCGGACGAAGGCCACGTACAGTGGTCCGGAGTACAGCAACGGCGGTCGGTCGGAGTGGCCGAACCCGGGGAGGTCCGGCGCCAGGACGTGGTAGTCCTCGGCGAGGGCGTCGACCACGGAGCGGAACTCGTGGCTGGAGGCCGCGGCGTTGATCCCGTGCAGGAGCACCAGGTCGGGCGCCTCGGGATCGCCCGCCTCCGTGTAGGCAACGTCGAATCCCCGCCAGCGGTACGTGGACAGCGGCCTGCCGAGCGGCGGCTCGATCGTCGCGGGATCGGCCCGGAGGAGGCGGTTCGCGGCAGCCGTCGCGCCGAGGCCCACGACCAGGCCGCCGACAAGTCGCTTCAGTCCCATACCCGATCTTGGGCCGTTCGGCGCTTAGAACTACCGCCGAAGCCATCGCCGCCGTCTTCGAGCGTCGGTCCCGCCGGCCGGTCAGTCGTCGCGCTCCCGGACGCACTCCTCGATCGGGTCGATGATCTCGTCGGCGACCGAGTAGGGGTCGGTCTCGCGGGCCATCACCGCGTCGACGTAGCGGTCGAGGCCGCCGCGGGCGTCGATCTCGTCCTCGACCAGCGAGGCGGCGTCCGCGCGGAGGAGTCGACGGATCTCCGCCGCCGAGCGACGCCG
>SLIW01000455.1 GCA_007135435.1 Natronomonas sp. | reverse complement strand
CTCCTACCAGCTGTGTGCGGTCCGGATCGCCGCCGAGCCCGAGGGGATCGCCATCGAGTACGAGGCGATCGAGAAGCCGAACCCGGTCGCCGACGAGCTCACCCGCACCGAACGGTTCCTGACGCTCGGGCGCGCACCCGACCCGGAGCTCCCAGACAGCATGGTCCTCACCGACGACGACATGGGTGGATCCGTCGGGCCGGCGACGGAGTAACCGCTACGGCGGTATGGGCGGTTCCACGAGGCTCTGACCGTCGTGGGTCACCTCGAGGAGAGCGGGATAACGGGCGACCCAGTTCCCGGACCGGTGCACCGCTATCTGCGGCGACCACACGGTTTTTCGCGGTTGGACACCCACCGGGGTGTATGCAGACGCTCGCGTTCGACGGTCGCACCGGCGCCAGCGGGGACATGATCCTCGCCGCGCTGATCGCCGTCGGTGCGGACCCGGAGGTGCTCGCGCCGGTCGAGGCGCACCTCGACGTCGAGTACCGGGTGGGCGAGACGACGAAGAACGGGATCCGGGCGACGACCGTCGACGTACTCGTGAGCGACGGGGACCATCACGACGCAGCCGATCGCGATCATGGCCACGGCCACGGCCACGGCGACAACGACCACGATCACGATCACGATCACCACATCCACGAGGGCCACGATCACGCCCACCTCAGCCACGAGGGCCACGCTCACGATCACCACAGCCACGGCGACCACGATCACGATCACGACGATCGTCACCACCGCCACGCCGAGGGACACGGCCCCCATCGGACGTACGCCGAGTGCCGGGAGGTCGTCGAATCGATGGGGTTACCGGCGCCGGTCGAGGCCGACGCCGCGGCCGTCTTCCGGATCCTCGGGGAGGCGGAGTCGCGGGTCCACGGGACCGACCTCGCGGAGACGCACTTCCACGAGGTCGGGGCGGACGACGCCATCGCCGACATCGTCGGCGCGGCGCTGCTGTTCGACGACCTCGACGTCGAGCGGATCGTGACGGCGCCGATCTCGGCCGGCGGCGGCGAAGTCTCGATGAGCCACGGCGTGTACCCCGTGCCCACGCCCGCCGTGAGCTATATCGCCGAGGAGGCCTCCTGGGAGCTCCGCGGTGGCCCTCTCGAGACGGAGCTACTGACGCCGACGGGGGCCGCGGTCCTCGCCCACTTCGCCGAGGGGGTCGACTCGCTGCCCCCGATGCGCGTCCAGCACTCGGGGTACGGCGCGGGGCGGAAGTCCTTCGACGCCCACGCCAACGTCCTCCGGGCGACCGTGGGGAAGGCCCGCGGAGGCCTCCGGCACGACGAGATCCGCGTCCTGGAGACGAACCTCGACGACGTGACCCCCGAGGTGCTCGGCGGCCTCCAGGAGCGGCTCTCCGCGGCCGGCGCGCGCGACGTGACGATCTTGCCGGCGACGATGAAGAAGTCCCGCCCCGGCCACCTGGTGACGGTCGTCGTGAAACCGGAGGACGTCCAGGCTGTGGCCCGCGCACTGGCGGAGGAGACCGGGACGCTCGGGATCCGCGAGTCGGCCGCGCGGCACCGCTGGATCGCCGATCGGCGACTCGAGACCGTCGAGGTCGCGTTCGACGACGAGACGTTCGGGGTCGCCGTGAAGGTCGCGACGGACGACGACGGCGAGGTCTACGACGTCAGCGCCGAGTACGACGACGCGGCGCGGGTGGCCGACGAGGTCGACCTCACCATCCGCGAGGTGATGCGACGGGCCGAGTCGGCGTGGCGCGATGACTGACCGTCCTTTTGGGGCACAGCTGGGTCAGTACGACCTATGCCGCTTTCGCGACCAGGAGTCGCTCTAGCGACCAGGGGTCGCTACGGCGATCAATATCGCTCTCGCGACCTAGACCTCGAGGAACCACTCGTCGTAGCCGTCCAGGCGGCCCTCGACGAGGTCGAAGAACTGTTGCTGGATCTCCTCGGTGACCGGCCCGCGGGAGCCGTCGCCGATATCGGTGTCGTCGACGCTGCGGATCGGGGTGACCTCCGCCGCGGTCCCGGTGAAGAACAGCTCGTCAGCGGTGTAGAGCTGTCCGCGGGCGATGGAGGCCTGGTCGTAGACCGTGTAGCCGAGGTCGCGCGCGAGCTCGATGACGGTCTCGCGGGTGATGCCGTCGAGGATCGACTCCGAGAGCCCGGTGGTGTAGATCTCGCCGTCGTTGACCATGAAGATGTTCTCGCCCGGGCCCTCGGCGACGTTGCCCTCCTTGTTGAGAACGATCGCCTCGACGTAGCCGTTGCCGCGGGCCTCCTCGCCGGCCAGCATCGAGTTGATGTACGGTCCCGTCGCCTTCACGTTCGTTGGGATCTGGCTGGAAGCGTACTTGCGCCACGACGAGACCATCACGTCGACGCCCTCCTCGATCGCCTCCTCGCCGAGATAGGCGCCCCACGGCCAGCAGGCGATCGTCGTCCGCGTCGGGCAGTCCCTGGGGCTCACCCCGAGCGAGTCGTAACCGTAGTAGACGAGCGGTCGGACGTAACACGACTCGAGCCCCTGGCGTCGGATGAGCTCCAGGGTCGCCTCGGTGATCTCCTCGCGGTCGTGGGCGATGTCGTGGTCGAGCACCTTCGCGGAGTCGTAGAGCCGGTCGAGGTGCTCCGCCCAGCGGAACAGCGCCGGCCCCTGGACGGTGTCGTAACACCGTGCCCCCTCGAAGACGGCCGTCCCGTAGTGCAGCGAGTGCGTCAGCACGTGCGTCTGTGCGTCGTCCCAGTCGACGAACTCGCCGTCCATCCAGATGGTGTCGACGTCCATCTCCTCGAAACCCATACCCGCACTCTCGAGGGCTCCCGTAATGAGTGTTGACGATTGGAGGGCGCGGCGCACCTGG
>SLIW01000425.1 GCA_007135435.1 Natronomonas sp. | reverse complement strand
GGCCACGCCGGAGGCGGCCATCCCAGCGGCGGACGCGGGAGCGGCGAGGTCCCGAGTGGCGGTCACCGCGCCGACGCGGAGCCGAGGAGCGTTGGCGGGCACCCGGGCGGTCGGGACTACTCGCGGTCGCCGCTCGTCGTGACCTGGGAGCTGACCCAGGCGTGCGACCTGGCCTGCGACCACTGCCGTGCGGAGGCCGACCCCGACCGGCACGAGGACGAACTCTCGACGGCGGAGGCGGTCGACCTGTTCGAGCAGGTCGCCGAGTTCACGCCACAGCCGTTTCTCGTCCTCTCGGGCGGCGACCCGCTGAAGCGCCCGGATCTCTTCGAGTTGCTCGAGGCGGCCGTGGACGTGGGTGTCACCCCGTCGATCACGCCGGCGACCACGCCGCTGCTGGACCGCGAGACCGTCGAGCGCTTCGCGGAGATCGGTGTGGGGCGGATGGCGCTGAGTCTGGACGGGGCGACGCCCGAGCGTCACGACGGGTTCCGGGGGGAACCCGGGACGTTCGACGCGGCGATGCGGGCCGCCGAGTGGGCCGCGGAACTCGGTCTCGCGATCCAGATCAACAGCACCGTGACCGCCTCGACAGTCGAGGACCTGCCAGAGATCGCGAATCTCGTCGACGACCTCGGCGCAGCGATGTGGGAGGTGTTTTTCCTCGTACCGATCGGTCGGGGTGACGCGCTCGAGCAACTCTCGCCCGCCCGGGCCCGCGAGGTGATGGAATGGTTGTACCGGCGGGGACGAGACGCTCCGTACCGTGTCATCACGGTCGAGGCGCCGTTTTATCGACGAGTCGCCCAGGAGGTTCAGCGTGAGCACGGCGAGGAGCCACGCCACGTCGGCTCGACGGGGGCCGGAAACGGCTTCGTGTTTGTGAGCCACACCGGTGAGGTCTATCCGTCCGGCTTCTTGCCGCTGAGTGCCGGGAACGTCCGGGACAGCCCGTTACCGGAGATCTATCAGGACGCCGACTTGATGACCCGGCTCCGGGATCGGGACGCGTTCGATGGTCCCTGCGGGGACTGTCCATATACCTCGATGTGTGGCGGATCACGGTCGCGCGCCCACGCGACGACGGGTGATCCTACCGGAAGCGATCCGTTGTGTCCGTGGGTGACCAGTGACGGTCTCGGGCTCCGAAGTGATGGTGGTGGCGACCGAAATCCACGACAGTAGCACGTTTTTGGACGTTGGTTTCATTCATCCTCGCTCCGGTGCAGGATCTCGTCTTCTCGATCCCCGGTATCCGGTTCTAGGTCGGCTCATACAGCCCGGTCTGTACCTCGAACAGTTCGGAGATGAGCTTCGATTCGACCGCGGTGAGCCGCTGGGAGACCGCCGACCGACTGACGTCGAGTTCGTCGGCGAGGTCGCCGAGGTCCGCCCGTCGAGGAGTCTCGTAGTATCCGGCTTCGACCGCCATCTCGATCGCCTCACGTTGTTTGTCCGTGATCGCGTCCGCCTCGAGTTCCAGACGTCGACTCCCGTCCTCCGTGCTCGAAGCGACGATTCGGTGGAGCCGTGGGGTCGCCCCACGCTCGCGGAGTGACTCGACGATCGATACGAGTTCGTCCCGATCGGGAACGGAAAGCGAGACGACGAACTCGCCGTTCTCGACGCCGTCGATGGATGCGACACAGTCGTGTTCGGAGAAGACCGGACAGATGCAACTGGAGTCGGTCCGCCGCTTCAGGAACTGGTTCTGTCCACCGCCGGAGACGGTGACCTCCGCACAGCAGTCCTGATCCGTCTCGACGTGCTCCCGGCCGCCGGTGACGAGGTTCTGGGTGACCCGGTCTGCTCCCTCGTCGAGCCGGACGACGCCACAGCCCGCCTCGGGGTTCGGCCTGATCCAGAGGGTCGCGCGAAGGTAATTAGAACGTCCTGTCACCGGGGAGTGGGAGCTCATGACATATGGAGGTTGTCGATCACTCTCCAAAGGTGTGTCTCGGATTCCCACAGTCTGGGACTGTTCCCTCGCAATGAATAGCATATGACTCTTGGGCTGCTCGTTGGCGGACTCTCATGGGCTGCTCCTCGGAGGTCGTTCGCGCGGCGCTGGGAGGATTTGGATCCGGGGTCCTGTCCGCTGGTCGGTACGGTTGGAGCGAGAGTCGCTCAGGCTGATCCTGGCGGCTGGCCTCGAGTGCCCATGGCGGTTTACATCGAACGAGTTTGATGAGGTGACGGCCCCGATAGTCGGGAGAGGGGAAGCGCTCGAACCGATGGGGCGATGCGGTCTCGACCGGGGTCACGCAGGTGATGCGGTCACCGTCACGACGTCGAGGTCGGATACCTCCTCGTGGATGCGGCGCAGGAGTTCCGCGCGGACGTCGACGACCGACCGATATCGGGTGATCGGTGCCTCAAGGAGGAGCCGGACCTCCATCCAGTCGTCGTCGGTGGTCCGCGTGATCTCGAGGAACGTCGACCTCGCGTGCTCGATCCACAGCGGCGCCCACTCCAGGAGCCACCGCTCGTGATCGCCCCGTTCGTCTCGCGGAACCCTGTAGACGAGTTCGTAGCGGCCGGGGTCGTCGTCGGGCTCCCCGTCCGTCATGAACCGGAACAGCTGGCGGACGATCGCCCCATCTGGACGGGAGTCAGCCTTGACCATGATCCTTCCTTGCTGAGAGGTCGGACCCGGAGACACTTCCGTCGTCTGCTGGATATTGGTGGGGTTTACCACGGGACGCTCAGGGGGCGACGGAATCGTACGGGTTACGCACGGGCCCCTGGTTCTTCCTGCCGGTCCTCGTCGAAGGAGTGGACTCACCCGGCATCCAGTGGAAGGGATCGCCGTCTGACCCCGTGCCGGCCGGACCAGGATTCGCCTACCCCCCG
>SLIW01000267.1 GCA_007135435.1 Natronomonas sp. | reverse complement strand
CAAAGTGACAGAGGTGGACGAACCGACGTGCCCTCCGGGGGGAAGTATGACGAGACTAGGCGGAAGCTACTGGGGATGTTGGGAGCTGGGGTGACGCTCGGGATCGCCGGGTGTGCCGCCGAGGAAGACGACGTCGACGACGGCGTCACGGACGATACCGACGACGACGACGAGACGGAGACGCCGGTCGACCGGGAGATCCAGCGCGGCGGGGTCCTCCGCGTCGCGGTCACGGAGAACATCCAGTCGTTCGACCCGCCCGGGAGCAACGACACGACGTCGTCGCTCGGGCAGAACTACATGTACGAGTCGCTGATCCGGAGCGACACCGAGGGGAACGTCTACCCGTGGCTCGCCGAGAGCTTCGAGCTGGTGGACCTGCAGGACATCTCCCGCGACGAGTACGAGCCGTACATGATCGAGGCGCCGGTCGCCGAGGACGACGACGGCAACCGGTACATCGACGTCGACGAGCAGATCGTCGTCCGGCACCCGGACAACGACCTCGAGAACGACGACACGGCGCTGGTGCTCACCGTCAACGAGACGGCCGACGCGGTCGCCGACGGCGTCTACGGGATGCAGTTCCAGTACGACCTCCACGAGGGCGTGGAGTTCCACAACGGCGAGGAGATGACCGCCGAGAACGTCGTCCGGTCGTACGAGCGATACGAGCACTCGATGCTCGAGGCCCAGACCTTCGACGACTTCCTCTACGCCGAGGAGGTGGACGACTACACCGTCAACCTGTACGCCCAGGTCATCAACGCCGAGGGCTTCCGCGAGCTCCCCGTCACGGTCTTCCCGACCGATCACATGGACCTCGCGCCTGGCGAACTCGACCCGCGGCAGGGCACCACGCCCGTCGGGACGGGCCCGTACACCTTCGAGGAGTTCGAGGACGAGCAGTACTTCATCGTCACCAAGAACGAGAACTACTGGCTCGAGAACGTCGGCCTCGAGAGCAAGGAGTGGTGGGACGGCCCGGAGGACTTCCCGGACGGCCCCGTCATCGACGAGATCGACATGGACCTGGTGCCCTCGGACGCGGCGCGGTCGGCGGCGCTCCAGAACGACGAGGTCGACCTCACCTACGGCCTCTCGGCCGACACCCTGGACGACTTCGACGCGTCCGAGGACTTCCAGGTGAGCTCCATCCAGGCCGGCGGCTACGACTTCCTGCAGTACCCGATGAACGTCGAGCCCTGGGACGACCAGCGGCTCCGCCGGGCGGTCAACCACCTGATCCCCAGACAGCAGGCGGCCGACCAGATCTTCCAGGGCTGGCGCGACCCGGCCTGGACGCCGCTGCCCGAGCTCGCCCGCGGGGCCGGGACGGCCGACTACGACGCGCTCGAGGCGACGCTCCGCCCGATGAACGAGTACGATCCCGCCGCCGCCGAGGAGCTCCTCGAGGAGGTGGTCGACGATCTGGGCCTCGAGACGCCCATCGAGATCCAGCTGGAGACGAACGCCGACAACGACGACCGCGTCAGGACGGTCGAGCTCATCGCCGAGTCGATGAACCAGACCGACTACTTCGAGGCGACCGTCGAGCTCCACGAGTGGGGCGCCTACGTCCCGCGCATCCTGAGCCCCGACTACCAGGAGCGGGGCCATATGATGTACGTCGGCCTCTCGGGGACGTTCAACCCCGACAGCTTCTGTGCGGCCGTCAACCACACCCGGAACATCGGGCAGTGCTGTAACGCGAACGGGGTCGGCTGGGACGACCTCGACGAGATGATGGACAACGCCCTCGAGGGGGCGGACGTCACCGAGGACCCCGACCTGCGCGCGGAGCTCTACGACGAGATCTGGGAGATCGTCGTCGAGCGCAGCGGGACCTCCTACATCAACATCTCGGCGAACAACGCCGTCTTCAACAACGAGGTCGCGGGCTTCAGCTCCTACCCGTTCAACGAGACCTTGATGGAGTACGGCCTCTACGCGCCGTTCGACGAACAGATCACCTGGCTCGAGCGCGGCGGATAGGCCGACCGAACGGGCCAACAGGACGGGCGGATCGATCGGGCGAACTGATCGGACGGGCGATCCGGTCGACCCCGCGTCTCCGCGATCTTGGAGGAGGGATACATGGGATTCAGGCGATTCATACTCAAACGGCTGCTCGCGGTCGTCCCGATACTGTTCGGCGTCTCGATCATCACCTTCGCCCTGGTCTACCTGACCCCGGGGGATCCGGTGGACCTCATGGTGGGGATGAATCCGCACGTCTCGGCGGCGGACAGGGCACGGATCAGGGCGGACCTCGGGCTCGACGCGCCCGTGTACGTCCAGTACTACCGGTGGATGATCAACGGCCTCCAGGGTGACTTCGGCATCGTGTACGCCAGCAACCGGGAGGTCAGCGAGATCATCGTGACCCGGCTCCCCGAGACGGTCGCGCTCGGCATCTTCGGGTGGGTCTTCGCGCTCCTGATCGCCATCCCGACGGGGATCTACGCGGCGGTCAACAAGGACCGCGCCGGCGACCACGTCAGCCGGTTCATCGCCCTGTTCGGCATCTCGATCCCGAACTTCTGGCTCGGCCTGATGCTGATCCTCGTCTTCGCGCTGTGGCTCGACTGGTGGTCGGTGCTCGCACCGCGGGAGCCGCTGTACTCGACGTCAATGCTGTGGTACCTGATCCTCCCGGGGGTCACCATCGGGACCGCCGCGTCGGCCATCCTGATGCGGATCATGCGCTCGTCGATGGCCGAGGAGATGAACAAGGACTACGTGACGGCCGCCCGCGCGAAGGGCCTCCCCGAGCGGACGGTGATCCTCAAGCACGTGCTGCGGAACTCGCTCATCTCGGTGACGACGGTGGCGGCGTTCCTCACCGCGGGGATCCTCGCCGGGTCCGTCGTCGTCGAGGTCGTCTTCAACTGGCCCGGGCTCGGCCGCGAGCTGGTGAACGCCGTCGTGGGCCGCGAAGTCAACCTGATCCTCGCGATCACCCTCTTCACCGGCATCGCGCTCGTCATCGCCAACCTGCTGGCCGACATCGCCTACGCGGTGCTCGACCCCCGAATCAGATACGACTAGCACACCATGTCAACACAACGAGGACGCATTCGGATAACCGGGTTCGATCCGCAGGCCGTCGAGGATCGCGACCCGCTCTCCGAGTGGACAGACTACGAGGGAACGGAGACGGAGGGGCGGTGGGTCCGGGCCGCGCGGAACTTCCGGCGCAACAGGGTCGCGATGTTCGGACTCGTCGTCGTCCTCTTGATGGCGTTCGTCGCCGCCTTCTCCCGGCCGGTCGAGGTGTGGGGCGTGGTGGTCCAGCCCTTCTCGCTGGCGCCGTACGACCCGCGGACCATCCTGTACCTCCAGCCCGACTACGCCCACGTGGGCCGCTACGACCCGCCGTCGCTCGCCCATCCGATGGGGACCGACGGCTCTGGGCGTGACCTGTTCTCCCGGGTCCTGGTCGGGGGTCGCTACAGCGTCTCCATCGGGTTCATCGTCGTGACGATCACCGCGACGGTGGGCATCGTCTACGGGTCGATCTCCGGGTACTACGGCGGGATCGTCGACGAGGTCATGATGCGGATCCTCGACGTCATCTTCGCGTTCCCCGGGCTGGTGCTGGCGCTGGTCCTCGTCGCGATGCTCGGGGGCGGCTACTGGCAGCTGGTCGCCGCGTTCACCATCTTCGGGTGGGCCTCCTACGGGCGGCTGATCCGCGGCGAGATCCTGAAGGTCAAGGAGAACGAGTACGTCATGGCCGCGAAGGCCCTCGGCGCGCGGGACCGCTCGGTCATCTTCAGACACATCGTCCCGAACGCGATCACGCCGGTCATCGTGCAGGCCTCGCTGTCGGTCGGGACCGTCGTCATCGGCGTCGCCGCGCTCGGCTTCCTCGGGATCGGCTTCGAGCCCGGGACCCCCGAGTGGGGGACGATGCTCGACCAGACCCTCGAGACGCTCGTGCAGGGCCCGGGTGGCAGGATCCCGTGGTGGGCCACGATCTACCCGGGGCTCGCCATCTTCCTGTTCGTGATGGCGATGAACCTGGTCGGTGACGGCATCAACGACGCCCTCGACGCCCAGGAGGACGTCGCGATGACCCAGGGGGGTGGCGGCTGATGGCCCTCCTCGAGGTCAACGACCTGACGGTCAAGTTCTACACCGGCGAGGGCGTGGTCACCGCCGTCGACGGCCTCGACTACCGGATCGAGCGCGGCGAGAAGTTCGGCATCGTCGGCGAGAGCGGCGCTGGCAAAAGCGTGACCGCGCTGTCGCTGCTCAGGCTGATCGAGAACCCCGGCCAGATCGAGCGCGGCGAGATCATCTTCAAGGGCCAGAACCTCCTCGAGATGACCGACGAGGAGGTCCGTCGCGTCCGCGGCAACGAGATGGCGATGATCTTCCAGGACGCCCAGAGCGCGCTGAACCCCGTCTACACGGTCGGCGACCAGATCGCCGAGGCGATCCGCCACCACATGGACCTCCCCGATTCCGAGGTGCGCGAACGGACGATCCAGCTGCTCGACAGCGTCGGCATCCCGGAGCCGGAGACGCGGTACTCCGACTACCCCCACCAGTTCTCCGGCGGGATGCAACAGCGGGTCATCATCGCGATGGCGCTGTCGTGTGACCCCGACCTGATCATCGCCGACGAGCCCACGACCGCCCTCGACGTGACGATCGAGGCGAAGATCCTCGACCTGCTCGAGAACCTCGCCGAGGAGTTCGACACCGCGATCCAGCTGATCACCCACGACCTGGGGGTCATCGCGGAGGTGTGCGACCGCGTGATGGTGATGTACGCCGGCAAGCCC
Source organism: Natronomonas sp. (assembly GCA_007135435.1). Classification (GTDB taxonomy): domain Archaea; phylum Halobacteriota; class Halobacteria; order Halobacteriales; family Haloarculaceae; genus Natronomonas. The sequence goes on along the minus strand of SLIW01000267.1, from coordinate 6,420 downwards.
GTCGAGAAGGCCACCGTCGAGGAGCTGTACTACGATCCCAAGCACCCCTACACGGTCGGGCTCATGAGCGCCATCCCGCGGGTCGGCGAGCGGAGCCACCGTCTCCAGACGATCCCCGGGACGATGCCGGACCTGGTCGAGCTCCCCTCCGGCTGTAGCTTCCACCCGCGGTGTCCCTACGCCGAGGAGGCCTGCACCCGGACGCAACCGCCACTGCTCGACCCCGAGACGGGCGAGCCGCTGACCGGGAGCGGGGTCGAACGCGGCGCGGCCTGCCTCGAGTACAGCGGCGAACTCGTCAGAGGGCTCGACTTCCAGGTCACCGTCGACGACGTGCTCGGAGACGAAGCGGACGCGATCGGAGACGTCGACGTCGCGACCACCGAGGGGGAGCTCGATGACTGACCCGAGGGAGCGTTCGATGACCGACTCCAGGGAGCGTTCGATGACCGATCCCGGGGGAGCTCGATGACTGACCCGAAAGGGAGCTCGACGACCGACCCGACGGGCGAGCCCATCCTCCGCGCGGAGGGGCTCACGAAGCACTTCGACGCCAGCGAGGGGTTCATCGACAACCTGCTCGGCCGGACCTCCTGGGTCAAGGCGGTCGACGACGTGAGCCTCGAGCTCTACGAGGGCGAGACGCTCGGCGTCGTCGGCGAGAGCGGCTGCGGCAAGACGACGCTTGGCAGGACGCTCCTGCGGCTGATCGAGCCGACCGCCGGCACGGTGTACTACCGCGGCGAGGACCTCACCGCCGCCTCGAGCTCGCGGCTCCGGGACCTCCGGAAGGACCTCCAGTACATCTTCCAGGATCCCTACTCGAGCCTGAACCCCCGGCTCACGGTGGGCGACATCATCGGCGAGCCGCTCGACATCCACGGCATCGCGACGGGCCGCGAGCGGACCGACCGCATCCACGAGCTACTCGAGACCGTCGGGCTGAACGCGAGTCATGCCCACCGGTACCCCCACGAGTTCTCCGGGGGCCAGCGCCAGCGGATCGGGATCGCCCGCGCGCTCGCGGTCGACCCCGAGGTCATCGTCTGCGACGAGCCGGTGAGCGCCCTCGACGTGAGCGTCCAGGCCCAGATCCTCAACCTGCTCGAGGACCTCCAGGACGAGTTCGGCCTCTCGTACGTCTTCATCGCCCACGACCTGAGCGTCGTCGAGCACATCTCCGACCGGGTCGCGGTGATGTACCTCGGAGAGATCGCCGAGATCGGGACCACCGAGGAGGTGTTCTCGCCGCCGTACCACCCCTACGCGGAGGCGCTGCTCTCCGCCATCCCGGAGCCGGACCCCCTCTGGGAGGGCGACCGGATCCTCCTGTCGGGGACCGTGCCCTCGCCGCTCGACCCGCCGTCGGGCTGTCGGTTCCACACGCGGTGTCCGCGGGTGATCCAGCCCGAGGGCTACGACATCGACCAGGACGACTGGCGCTCGATCATGAACTTCAAGCTCCGCGTCCGCGGCGCCGAGGAGCTCGAGTCGCTCACGGCGGTCGCGGCGACCGACGAGGACGACCTCGAGGTGGTCGATCCGGCCACCGTGTCGCGGGAGGAGCTCGACGGCCTCGTCAGACAGGAGTTCGGGTTGCCGGATCGGATGACGCCGGCCGTCGAGGACGTCGTCTCGGACGCGATCGACGAGCTCCACGCCGGCGACATCCCGGCGGCGAGCGAGCACCTCGAGGCCGCCTTCGAGTCGCCGTGTGAGCGTCAGAATCCACCAGCGGTCGAGACCAGCGACACCCACCGCATCGCGTGTCTGCTGCAGCAGGACGAGTTCGCTCACGCACGCACCAGATCGATCACTGGGGAACAAGAGGACGCGACGGCGGACGACTGAACGACTCGACGGCGGACGATTGAACGACGCGACCACCCCGTTCTCCCGGGCGACGTCGTCGGTCGCCGCAGCACGAACCGAACGCTTTTGGCCACACGAGACGACGCTCTCGTGATGCGGCGGATCTACGAATCGGACGCACTCCACCGGGACACCGACGCCCCCTTCTCGCCCAACGAGCGGGACGACGACGACGTCCGGCCGCAGGCCGCGCGATCCATCCCCTCGGCGGCGATCACGAGTGCCGTCCTCCCCGGGTGGGTCCGCCACCGGTCGATCTCCGTGGACGTCTCGGTCCCCGCCACCGAGTTCACCGCCGGCTCCCCGGTCCCCTTCCAGGTCACGATGAAGAACGCGATGCCGTTCCCGGTCGTGATCCCGACCGAGTCCGCGATCCAGTGGACCTGGAACGTCGACGGACATCGCGACGCCTCCCACTTCCCGCTGCACGATCCACCGGCCGGCGACGACGCCATCACGTTCGACCGTGGCGAACGCAAGCGCTACCGCAAGCGGTGGGACCAGATGTTCCGGGTCTCCGACGACGAGTGGGAACAGGCCACGGTGGGCGAGCACACCATCGGAGCCGGCCTCAACGTCGTCGACTCCCCTGGGAAGGGACTGTACGACGAGGCCACCTTCCGCGTCGTCCCCGAGTGAGGGTGCCGTCCACATGGCGCCGGTTCGACTAATACCGGGTAGGAGCAGATTCGAGCAATCAGTCCGATGATCCACCCCCGAAGACGAGCACGGCCGCTGCTCCGGCGGGACCCGGTCAGCGCTGGTCGAGGTCGGGGACGATACCCGTCGCGGTCGGGTCGGCGTCGACCAGCGCCGGGTCGAACTCGGCGAGGCGTTCCTCGCAGTCGACGCACCCGAAAACGGCGACCTCGTAGCGGCCACAGCAGGAGTCGACCGTCTCGTCGTGGAACGCGAGGTCGCCACCGCAGTGCGGACAGTGGTCGAGGTACGTCCGGAGCGTCTCGAGGATGTCCACGCGCTGCTCCAGGGGGACCTCCAGCCAGCGGTCGGTCAGGTCGGCGAGGGCCTCGTGGACGGCGACGTCCGAGACGAGCGCGCCCTCCGAGGGCCACTTCCGTATCCGGACGCCGACCTTCATGGCGGGGTACTCGCGGTCCTCGAACGCCAGGCCGTCCGGCGAGACCTGGAAGAGGTCCGCCACCGCCTCGGGGGAGACCGACGACGAGCGATACGCGGCCATCCGGCGGTCGACCTCGTCGGCGAACGCGGACTGGAGCGTACGGTCGGCGTCCGGGTCGACCGCGCCCACCTCGACGAGGAACGACTCGGCGTCGACGGCGTGCTCGCGCTCGTGCTGTACCTTCTTCAGCGTCTCCCACTCAGGTTCGTCATCCGCCCGCTCCTCGGACCGGGCTGCCGGGTGGTGGTCGAACCGCCTGAGGATGGACTGCGGGAGGTACCGCTTCGTCAGCTCCGGCGTGCCCGGAACCAGGTAGCCACGAACGTAGATGAGGAAGGCGGCGCCGACGAGGAATACCGCGCCGAGAACGGGCCAGAGCAGGCCCACCAGCAGGCTCCCGACCACGGCGATGGCGGCGTTGACGATCGTACAGGGGAGACACCGGTTCTCGCCGGTGTACTCCGGTCGCCGCAGTCGGTCGAGGGCGTTCCCTGCCAGGCCAGACATGTCGCCGCGTTGGACTGGGTGGCGTAAAACCTGTTCGAAGGGCGTCGAACCGGATCGGGTCGCGTCGGGCGGACCGGTGGTAGGTCGGGTGGGTGGTCTGGCCAACCGAAACCACTTTTCCCGCGAGGGTCCGAGGGCAGGACGCGCGAGGGTGGCCGAGTCTGGACAAAGGCGGCGGACTTAAGATCCGCTCCCGTAGGGGTCCGTGGGTTCGAATCCCTCCCCTCGCATTGCGAGACCGCGAGCGAAGCGAGCGGTCTCGAATATGCGAACGGTGAGCGTAGCGAACCGTGAGCAGGGAGGCGCGAACGGAGTGAGCGCCTCCGGAAGTCGAACGGCGACTGCGAGGCGACGAAGTCGCCTCGAGGGGAGCGGTGAACGAAGTGAGCCGTGGACCGTAAGGAGCCGTGAGACAAGCGAATCGTGAGACAAGCGAACCGTGAGCAGGGAGGCGGGAGCGGAACGTCCCAAAAGAACGACCCAGGCTACCACCACCGACATCGCCCACAACCCGCTCGCGATGACCTTTTCACGGCCACCGACCTAGCCGGGAACGATGACCGACGAGGTGCGGCGCCAGCTCCCGGAGCGGGCCGAGCGGGCCTTCGAGTCCCACGAGGCGTTCGAGCGGGACGGCGCGTGGTTCGAGGTGACGACGACGCGGTTCGAGGGACGCGTGACCGCGACCGAGACCGACGGATGGCCCCTGGAGTACACCCTCGAGGTCCGGGCGCCGACCCTCTCGGAGGCCACCGAGGAGGCCGTCGGGCCGGCGGTCGAGGAGGGGTGGTTCGAGACCTACGCCCTCCGCCTCGAGGACGCGCCGATGGCGGTCCGCGAGGACGTCCACCTCGACGATCACCGGGTCTTCGAGGAGGCGGGCGACGCGGTCGCCGTCTTCGTCTTCCGGTACGGGAACGCCGACCGCGCACCGGCGATCGCCAAGGCCATGACCGAGTACACGGAGGGCACCTACGTCGAGGGGATCGTCCCGGGCTACGAGTACGGTCCACCGGTCTCGGACCTGCTCTCGCGGGCGACGCAGGCACCGGACGCGTCTGGGGGCGACCACGAGAACGAGGAGGACGGAGAAGACGGGGAAGACGACCGAAGGGAGGACGGCGCGGGGCGCGGGCCGATGCCGATGTAACCCAGCGCCGGCCGGCGGTCTCACTCGACCGTCATGACGTACCGGTTCTCGGGGAACGACTGTCCCCCGATCCGCGTCTGTCCCTGGTCGGCGCGTTCGAAGCCGAGGTCGGCGTAGAACTCGTTGCCGGGGTCGTTCTCGGCGAGGACCATCGCCTCGATGCGGTCGACGCCCTCGTCCAGGAGCGCCTCGCGCGTCTCCGCGAAGAGCCGGCGGCCGAGCCCCTCCCGCCTCCGGTCCGGGTGGACGTACAGGCGCATGACGACGCCGTCGTCGCCGTCGACCATGGCGTGGGCGAACCCGTCGACGGCCCCCTCGGTCTCGGCCACCACGATGACCGTCCACGGCTCGGTCAGCGTCCTGCGGAGCTGCTCGGGGCTGTACCACTCGTCGACGCCCTCCTCGGCGGTCTCACGGCTCAGTATCTCCGGATAGTCCGTCTCCCACGATGCGCGCGCGACCTCGCGGATCGCGTCGACGTCCTCCATCGACGCGTGACGGATCGTCATGTGTGAACGTACCATAACCGTCGGGTTATACTTTGTGACGGGCCACGGCCGTGGGTGCCGTACTATCAGGACGATGCCACCCGGGGAATCTGAAGTATGGCCCCGAGCGTATCGACCGGCGCGACGGGCACCTTTTTACCGCCTGCAGGGAACACCTCGGACATGTCCGACCTGGGTGACTTCGCCGACCACGACCCGGACGACGATCCGGCGGCCGACGACGAACCGGGCGAGGCGGCCATCGGGACCGACGACGGGGGTTCACCCAACGACGGGACCGAGCCAGACGGCCGGGGGAGCGGCACCGGCCGCACCGACGCAGGTGCCGGGTTCGAGCCCGTACAGGCCACGCCCGCCGGCGTCGACCGCGGCATCGGGACGCTATCGGCCTCCGAGGGGCTCGTGGTCGGCGAGGAGGCCGACGAGACCTGCCTCCGCGCGTACGTCACGGTTCAGAACCGCTCGGAGGTCCGCATCGGCAGCTACCTCCTGGCGTCGTACCCCGACGGCGAGATGCTGTTCTGTCGGATCACCGCGCTGGAGTACGCCCAGGAGTTCCGCGCCGACGACGCCACGGAGATCCACGCCCGGCGGGCGATGCGCAGTGACGGCATCGACGAGGAGGACTACAAGTTCATCGCCACGCTCGAGCCCGTCGCGGTCCTGTACACGGAGCGCGGCGAGCTGCGACGGCGGATGACCGACCGGGTCCCCAAGCCGGAGACGGTCCTCCGGCGCGCCGAGGACCCCACGGAGATCAAGACCGGGCTGAAGATCCCGGAGGAGGGCGTCTTCCTCGGCCACCTCGCGGTGGGCGGCGAGAAGGTCCGGACGGCGGCGTCCCCGCCGACGATCGACTACCGGCTGACCGACGACTACGCGTCGGGCGACCCGCTGGTGTTCCGCCACACCCTCGTCGCCGGCGGGACGGGGTCCGGCAAGACCCACGCCGCCAAGAACGTGCTCCGGCAGTACCTCGCCGACGACCGCCGCTACCCCGTCGGCGACCGGGAGGTCGCCCCGGCGATCGTCCAGTTCGACCCCCAGGACGAGTACGCCCAGATGCACGACGACAACCCGGCGATCGACGCCGACGACGAGCGCCGCTTCGACCTCGAGGGGGTCGCCCACGGAGGCGTCGACGACGCGACGGCGTTCGTCCCGGCGGTCGGCTCGGCGACCTACGCGGCCTCCCACCATCGCGCCGAGCAGGTGGAGTTCACCGTCCCCTTCTCGATGGT
>SLIW01000338.1 GCA_007135435.1 Natronomonas sp. | reverse complement strand
GGTGTAGGCGTAGGTGTAGGCGTAGGTGTAGGCGTAGATGGAGATGGAGATGCGTTGGACGGGCGCAGGCACGCGGTTTAAAAGGGACGCCGCACAACCCAGGGGTAATGGACGTCGACGCGGTCCCCGGTGTGCCGGGGTGGTTCGCCGAGCACCTCCGCGAGGGGGGTATCGAGACGCTGTACCCGCCGCAGGCCGAGGCGGTCGAGGCCGGGGTCGCCGACGGCGAGAGCCTCGTCGCCTCGATCCCGACCGCCAGCGGCAAGACGCTCATCGCCCAGCTGGCGATGCTGTCGGCGGTCGAGCGCGGAGGGAAGGCGCTGTACATCGTCCCGCTCCGGGCGCTGGCCAGCGAGAAGCGCGAGGAGTTCTCGGCCTTCGAGGACCACGGCGTCTCCGTGGGCGTCTCGACGGGTAACTACGAGGACACCGGCGAGTACCTCGCCAGCATGGACGTCATCGTCGCCACCAGCGAGAAGGTCGACTCGCTCGTCCGCAACGGCGCTCCGTGGATCGACGACCTCGACTGCGTGGTCGCCGACGAGGTCCACCTCGTCGACGACGCCGAGCGCGGGCCGACCCTGGAGGTGACCCTGGCGAAGCTCCGGCGGATCAACCCCGGGCTGCAGGTGGTGGCGCTCTCGGCGACGATCGGCAACGCGGCGCTGCTGGCCGAGTGGCTCGACGCGGCGCTCGTCGACGACGACTGGCGGCCGATCGAGCTCCGGAAGGGGGTCCACTACGGGCAGGCGCTGCACTTCGACGACGGCAGCCAGCGCGAACTGCGGGTGGGCTCCGGGGAGAAGCCGACCGCCGCCATCGTCCGCGACACGCTCGGCGACGGCGGGTCGACGCTCGTGTTCGTCAACTCCCGCCGGAACGCCGAGGGCGCCGCCAAGCGGCTGGCGACCACGACGGAGGGGCGGCTCACCGACGACGAGCGGGCGCAGCTGGCCGCCCTCGCGGAGGAGCTACGGGACGTCTCCGACACCGAGACGAGCGAGGATCTCGCGACCTGCGTCGAGCAGGGAGCGGCTTTTCATCACGCTGGCTGTGCGTCCGGTCATCGCCAGATCGTCGAGGGCGCCTTCCGCGACCGCCTGGTCAAGGTGGTCTGTGCGACCCCGACGCTGGCGGCGGGGGTCAACACCCCCTCGCGGCGGGTGGTGGTCCGCGACTGGCGGCGGTACTCCGGCGACGTCGGCGGGATGCAGCCGCTGTCGGTCCTGGAGGTCCACCAGATGATGGGCCGGGCCGGCCGCCCGGGGCGTGACCCCTACGGCGAGGCGCTCCTGCTCGCGAACAGCCACGACGAGCTCGACGAGCTCTTCGAGCGGTACGTCTGGGCCGACCCGGAACCGGTCGAGTCGAAGCTGGCTCGCGAGCCGGCGATGCGGAGCCACCTGCTGGCGACGGTCGCCAGCGGCTTCGCCGACTCCCGCGACGCGCTCCTCGAGTTCCTCGACCGGACGCTGTACTCGACGCAGTACCGCCAGGGGAGCGACGGCGTCGACAACCTCGAGCGCGTGGTCGACGCGACGCTGCAGTACCTGGAGGCGAACGGCTTCGTCCGGCTCGGCGACCGGATCGAGGCGACGAACCTGGGCCACACCGTCTCGCGGCTCTACCTCGACCCGATGAGCGCCGCCGAGATCGTCGACGGCCTCGAGGACGCCGCCGACCCGACGGCGTTCGGGCTGTACCACCTCGTCTCCCGGACGCCCGACATGTACGAGCTGTACCTCCGGTCCGGCGACCGCGAGGAGTACACGATGCTTGCCTACGAGCGCGAGGCCGAGTTCTGCGGGGAGATGCCCAGCGAGTTCGAGGAGGGCCGCTTCGAGGACTGGCTCTCGGCGACCAAGACCGCGCGGATGCTGGAGGACTGGGCCAGCGAGATCGACGAGGACCGGATCGCCGAACGCTACGGCGTCGGGCCGGGCGACATCCGCGGCAAGGTCGACACCGCCGAGTGGCTCCTCGGGGCCGCCGAGTCGCTCGCGGCCGAGCTCGACCTGGCGAACGTCACCGCCATCCGGGAGGCGAGAAAGCGCGTCCAGCACGGCGTCGGCGAGGAGCTCATCGACCTGGCCGGCGTCCGCCACGTCGGGCGCAAGCGGGCCCGGCGGCTCCACGACGCCGGCATCGAGACCCGCGCCGACCTCCGGGAGGCCGACAAGTCGGTCGTCCTCGGCGCCCTCCGCGGGCGGACGAAGACCGCCGAGAACGTCCTCGAGGCCGCGGGCCACCAGGACCCCAGCATGGACGGCGTCCGCCCGGACGCCGACGCGCGACCGGCCGAGGCCGCGGCCGACCCCGGCGGCGGTGCCGGAGGCGGAAGCCGAGGCGGAGGCGAGGACGACGGCGAGGGGCAGTCGAACCTGGGTGACTTCTGATGCACCTCGTCGAGGGGACGGTGACCATCGGTGGCGACCGGTACCCCGACGTGGAGTCGTTCGTCGGCGCACTGGACGCGGTCGCGGACGAACACGGGGTGACGGTCCAGGCGTTCGACAGCCGCTACATCGTCTCCCGGAGGCACCTCGAGCGCGCGCTGGAGCTGGCCGACCGCGAGCGATCGCGCGGCGACGCCATCGCCCGGGACCGGGGCGTCGAGGTGCTCCTGTACGCCGCGGGCAGGCGGCAGATCGACCGCGCGCTCGAGATGGGCGTGGGCGTCGGGGAGACGCCGGTCGTCGTGCTGGTCGATCGAGAACGAGCCGACGCCGGCGGGACGGCGGACGGGAGCGTGGCCACGGACGACGCCGCACAGACGGCCGGCGATGCGCAGACGGACGACGACGCACAGACAGACGGCGACGCGCAGCACGAACACAACGAGCAGTACGAACACAACGAGCAG
>SLIW01000482.1 GCA_007135435.1 Natronomonas sp. | reverse complement strand
CGACTGACGGCGGCGGCCGGGATACCGATGGACCTGACGGCGGCGGATCGGATGGTAGCGGACCTGACGGCGGCGGATCGGATGGTAGCGGACCTGGCGGCGGCGGATCGGATGGTAGCGGACCGGACCAGGAGGCCGTCCGCGAAGAGGTCGCCGAGCGGTTCGACGCCCTCGCGAAGAGCACGTCGGACGGCGAGCTCTTCAGCGACCGGCTGCTCGTGAACCGCTCGTTCCTCGTCGATCGCGACGACCGCGAGGCGTTCGACGAGGCCGTCGGCGAGTTCCAGGAGGAGCACGACGACCTGCTGGTCCAGTACACCGGCCCCTGGGCGCCGTACAACTTCGTCGACATCGAGGTCGGGGCCCAGCGATGACCTTCATCGTCGACGACCTGTTGGTCCGTCCGTTCGTCTCCATCCTCGACGCGTTGCACGCACTCGCGGTGCAGGAACTCTACGACGTCGAGGAGATCCGCGACGAGCTGAAGGAGAACCAGCTGCTCTTCGAACTCGGCGAGCGTTCGGAGGCCGAGTACGAGCGTCGGCGCCGGGAACTCGAGGCGGAGCTCGAGATCGCGGAGGAGGCCCGCGAACAGCTCCGTGACAAGTCGATTCAGGTACGAGGATAACAGCCACTCATGGACGAACACGAACGCGACGACGATGACACACGCGACGACATCGACACGGCCGACGGCTGGGACGGAGACGGGCACCAGGACGACGCCAACCGGGGTGCTCCCCCCGTGAGGACGCTCCTCGGTGCCGTCCGGGATATCGTCGGCGCACTGGCCGACGCCCAGCGCACCGACCACCCGCCGGGCCGGCGCTCGCGGCCGACCTTCAGTGCGGAGTACAGCATCGAGAGCGACCTCGGGCCGGGGCGTCCGTCACCCACCGACGATCGAACCTCGCCTGGATCCGGGGACTCCACGGGTTCGTCGACGGACTCTATCCCCTCCGACGACCAGTTCCGCGTGGACACCCGCTACGACGAGGACACCGGCGAACTGCTGGTGATCGCCGACCTCCCCGCGGTCGACGTGGACGAACTCACGGTCGGGTTGGACCGCTCGCGGAACGAGCTCGTCATCGGGGTGGGGGACCGCCCCGTCGAACGGCTCGAGCTCCCCTGGCAGGTAACGGATGTCGACAGCCGGTTCCGCAACGGGATCCTCGAGCTCCGGATCGCCCGGGAGGGGAACGCGGATGAGTGACGAGTTCGACCTCGACCGTCTGGCTTCGCTGTCCGAGGAGGTCGGCGAGGCGGTGACCGCCGTGAAGCGGGCGATCGTCGACGACGCCGACGGCGTCGAGCTCTTCGAACTGGCGAAGGACCTCTGGGAGGTGCTCGAGGAGGTCGGGGAGCTCCTCGAGACGATCGATCTCACGGAGATACCCGATGCAATCGACTTCGAGAAGCTCCCCGATGCTGTCGAGGTCGACGACGTCCCCGAGGGGCTGCTCGACGAGGACGAGAGCGCGATCGAGCTGACGAACGTCCGGGAGGCGGTCAACCTCCGGGAGTTGTGGGACGCCGTCGATCTGACCGAACTGGTCCAGGAGAAGCGAGAACTCGACGCTGCGGTGGACGACGTGACGGACGACGACGGCGAGGATGATGACGACGACGGACTGATCGGCGACGACGACGATGACGGCTGGCTGGACGACGATGAGGACGAGGCCGACGAGGAGGACGACGGGATGTTCCAGAACGTCGTCGACACCGGTGACGGCGCCAAGATGCAGTTCGAATCGGAGGCCCGTCAGGCGTACCTCGAGGAGAAGATCCTGGAGGCCGTCGAGAAGTTCCGCGAGGCGCTCCTGACCGCGCACGAGAAGATGCGGAAGCTCTACCACGCCAACCAGGAGAAGCTCGGCAATCCCGGTCGCCAGCCCGACTCCCTGAATCCAACCGCCACGTCGACGATGCCTCCGGGTCCGATCCCGGACTCCGTGTCGGCACGGACGTCCACGGTCCCGTCGCAGGTGCGGTACTCGCGTGTCGAGAACCCCCGCCGGATCTACGGGCGGCGGTTCGAGGAGGAGACAGACCTCGACTCCAGATTCGGCTCCGACGGAGCCGACGATTCGTCCGAGGACGAGGACGCGGTCGAAGACGAGGAAGCAGTCGAGGACGAGGACCCGTCGGACGAAGAAAGCGTGGAGACGGCAGACGACGGAGACGACGGGTCAGAGGAGGTCGCCGACGGATCGACCGGATCGGCCGACGGTGAACAGGACGACGCAGAAACCATCGAGATCGGGGTGTACGAGGGCGATGACTAGCGCCAAACCCACCCGCCAGCAGGCGGATCTGGCAGACGTACTGGAGCTGGTGCTCGACAAGGGGATCGTCATCAACGCCGACATCGCGATCACCGTCGGCGACACCGAGATGATCGGCGTCGAGCTCCGGGCGGCGATCGCCTCCTTCGAGACGGCGGCCGAGTACGGCCTCGCCTTCCCTAGCGGGACCGACATGCGACGGGTGGAGGAGGCCTCCGGTCGAGAACCACTCGAGGTGGACGGCGATGGCGACGGGGGCGCCGACGAGATCGATCTCGGTATCGGCGCCAGCTCGGGCGGGGAGACGACCGTCGGTGAGGAACGAACCCCACCAGGCCGCCGGCCGGACCCCTCGCCGATGCTGTCTGAGGACGACGACGCTGACGACGAGGAGGGGTCCGACGCGGAAACCGACGGAGATGATGATGGGCGTGGCGACGATGAGAGCGAGAGCGCAGACGAGGAGAACGAGAACGAAGACGAAGAGAGTAGGAGCGACGACGAGGACAGCGAGAGCGGAGATGGGGAGGCGGAGCGCGAGGAGGATACAGGTGGAGACGACGAGACGACCGACGAAGACGAAGT
>SLIW01000318.1 GCA_007135435.1 Natronomonas sp. | reverse complement strand
CGCCACGCCGATCCCCTGCTCGTCGAACTCCTCCCGCAGGAGGTTCTCGCGGTGCCCCTCGGACGCCATCCAGCCGGCGACGACCCGGTCGGCGACGGCTCCGGCGTCGTCGCCGGGCAGCAGGCTCACGCTGGCGATGTTCTCGCCGATCCCCCGACAGTACCCCGGGAAGAACTCGTCCAGCCGATCGTGTGGTCGTTCGCCCTCTGGGGACTCGTGCGAGAAGTAGTCCCGTTCGGCCATGTCGACGCTGTGTTCGCGCGCGACCGAGGCGAGGCCCTCGTCGAACCCGAGGGCGTCGAGCTCCCGTTCCTCGCGGATTTCGTTCACTTGCTCGTGGATCGCGCGCTCGTAGGCTCGGACCTGCTGGTCGGGGGCGTCGCCTTCAACGTCGTCGTTGCCTTCGCCATCGTCGTCTTCGGGACGGTCCTCGTCCCTGTCCCCTGCCTCGTCGCTCCGTTCGTCCGGATCGTCCTCTCGTTCGGGTGACTCCGGGGAATCCTCTGCGTCCCCCGGATCGACGTCCGGCTCCGGGGTTTCGAACTCGAGACAGCCGCCGATGGCTGCCACCACGGCGAGCGTGCCGGTGACGAACTCCCGTCTACCGGTCGTGATCGTCGGTCCGCGCTCGTCTCGGCCCGATTCCTGATCCGCCACGTCTCCGTTTTCGGTACGAGGCGGTTCGTACCTGTCGCTCTCGGTAGTGCGAAGGCGCGGACGTTCTCGGCCACAAAACGGGGTGCCGGGGACGGAGTCCCGCATCAGTCGCTACGGAGACGGACGATTTCACCGTCGGTGGTTCGACGGAGATCATAGTCGAGGCCGACAGTGGCACGTTCCTTGTAGAGATAGAACGGACGTTCGACTGTTCGAAATAACCCGGCAGCGGTTGCGAATCAGGTCGGTGGCGAACGGGCGAACCGCTCGACGAGCGCCGCCCCTTCGACGTAGGTGAATCCGTGCCGGTCGGCGTAGGCCCGAGCGGCCGGCGGCAGGAGGGCGCTCCCGGTGTCGTCGTCGAGCATCTCGCAGACGACGACCGCAGGTGCGACGCCCGCGGCGTCCGCGAGCGCCAGGCCGAGTTCCGTGTGCCCCTCGCGGTCGGCGAGCAGCTTCGGTGCGGCCCGCAGGAGGTGGACGTGGCCGGGCGCGCGGAAGCGCTCGGCGAACGACGCCGCGTCGGGGACGACCGACCCCGCCGCGTCGTAGCCGGCGACGTTCGTCGCGCGTCTGGCGGCGCCCGCCGCCTCGCCGAGCGCGGAGATGGTGAGCGCGCGGTCCTCGTCGGTGATCCCCGTGAACGCGTCGCGATGGTTGACCGTCAGGGAGAACGACGACCGCTCGTCGTAGCCCAGGTCGTGGGCCGCGGCCGCCGGGTGGTCGACGAGCGCCTGCGCGAACGGCAGGCCCCAGGCCTCGCAGACGTCGTCCGGGAGGGCCACGCAGACCAGCCCGCCGGCATCGTTGCGCAGCCGGGCGACCGCCGGCGGGTCGACCGAGAGTGCGGGGTAGACGAGGTCCACCTCGCCCTCGCGGTCTGCCGCGTCGTGGATCAGGACGGGTTCGCCGGCCGCGAAGGCGTCGACGGCCGCGTCGACACCCCGCGACGCGCCAGTGGTGTCACTGCGCTGCGACATGGATGGTGAGGGTGTCGCCGTCCTCGAGGTCGAGGGCGTCGCGGAGTTTGTCCGGGGCGATCAATTCGAGCTTGTCCTCGCCGTGGTGGGTCCGCTCTGGGGCGATGGCGTGAGCCTCCTCGTAGCGATCGCCCTCCGGGGTCGTCACCGTCGCCGGCCAGCAGTACGCCGGCCCGTAGGTTCGCTCGTCGTCCTCCCAGCCGTCGATCACCACGGGGTCGAGCGCGTCCATCCGGGCACGGGCGTGGACGCTCTCGTCCTCGAGGTCGAGGTTCAGGGTGCCCTCGAACGGCTCGTAGCCGAGCCGGTCGCGGAACTGCCGCATGTACCCCGACAGCGAGATGTAGTGGCGCCCCTCGCCCATCCCGCTGGTGACGGCCCCTCGTAGCTCGACGTCCTGGGGCCCCTCGAAGAGCCGGCGGTACTCGGCGTACTCCCGCCGCAGGGCGCGTTCGCCCCCCTCCGTGACGGCGACGCGCTGGCCGTCGCCGGAGATCTCGCGCTCGAGGTAGTCCGCGTCCTCGAGCCGCTGGAGCCTCCGGGAGGCGGTCTGGCTCGACGTCTCGAGCCGGTCGGCGAGCGCCGCGCAGGTCACCGCGACCCTGCCCTCGAGCGCGCCGTCGAGCGCGACGAGCTTCAGCGTCGCCAGCTCGTCGTGGCCGACGCGCCCGGCTGTCTGTGACATACGCCGACGTAGGTCGGGCCGACCCTTAACCGTAACGGAAACGTTACGCGTAACAGATTTGGAACGACGGATACCGGATCTGGAACGGTGGGCGCCGTTCCAGTCTCCCGCCGGAGATGGACGAGCGGGGGGCAAAAAGGTGCCGGGTGTGCCCTCGCGTGTGGATGACGCCGGTCGTCCGACCGGCTGTCCTCGACAGTTTGACGTGATTTCCCCGACCGTTCGACGTTGTTCCCTCGACCGTTCGACGTCATTACCTCGACCGTCCGGTCAGTCGTCCGCCGTCGAGTAGACGCCTTCCTCCCAGAACTCGCTGCCGCCCTTCAGTTCCGGCACCCAGGTGTCCTCCTCGCGTGCCAGCAGGGCCACCCGCGACGGCTCGACGTCCCGGAGGATGGGGTGGGTCGGCAGGTACTCGCGGACCCGCTCGGTGAAGTCGACGACCTCGTCGTGATCTGGCATCGCGTCGCGGTCCAGGCGGCCCCGTGAGTGGCCGACGTGCATGTACGCCTTCAGCTCGACGAAGTCGGCGTCAGCCCGGTCGAACATCGCGGCGTACCACT
>SLIW01000106.1 GCA_007135435.1 Natronomonas sp. | reverse complement strand
GGAACTCGACGCTGGAGACCCACTTGGCGCCCTTGTACGCGTAGCGATGCGGCGTCACCACCCGGAGCGGGCCGCCGTGGTCCGCCGGGAGGGGCTCGCCGTCGAGCTCCCAGGCGAAGAGGACCTCCTCCCGGTCGCACGCCCCGAGCGGGAGGTCAGTGGTATAGCCGTCGTGGGCGTGGAACAGCACGTGGACTGCCTCGTCCAAGACGCCGGCCCGTTCGGCGATCGTCGGGAACGGGACGCCGTGGAAGACGCAGTCGAACCGCGACCAGCCGGTCACGCAGTGGAAGTCCTGTCGCTGCGTCTCGCTGGGGAGCGCCCGGAACTCGTCGAACGAGAGCGAGAGTTCCTCCGCGACGGCGCCCCGGACCTCGAACGTCCAGTCGTCGGGGACCGATGGCGTCGGCCCCTTGGAGAGGACCGGGAACGCGGGCGTCTCCCGCTGGCCCGGCGGTAGTCGCTCGCCGCCGAACTCCTCGTGGAGGTCCGTCACGTCCTTGACGGTCATCGACCCACGCTCGGTCCCCCTGACAGGTAGTCCTGTCGCCCGTCGCCGACGTCGACTGGCGACTGGGCATGGTGACGGATCGGCGATGTACGTCCGGGAGGCGGGCGATGTGGGGCTCTCTGGGGCCGGAGGACACGATCTCGGGGCGCTGAATCGTCGACGCTCGCTTGGTGGTATTTATAAAGGCAGGTAAACGGTTCGAGAACAATCCTTTCCCTCGGACGGGAGATACTTCACGGCCGCGAAAATTCCCCGTCAGGGTTAAATACCCCATCCCCGAAGTTTCGACCGATCCGATGCCGAAGGTACGACTCACGATCCCGGAGCACCTGGAGATGCAGATCGCCCAGCTCGTCGAGAAGGGCGAGTTCGTCAACCGGGAGGAGGCCATCGAGGAGCTGCTCTCGACGGGCCTCCGCGCCTACAAGACGAGCGGGCCCATGGAGGACGAGGAGCCGGGCCTGGAGGAGGACGGTATGATGGGTCACGACGACGAGTACGTCTTCTGACGCCGCCAGTCGCCCTCCATTCTCGCTGTGACACGTGTCCGGATGGACACGTCCCCCTCCCGCCACCACGCCCCCCACAGATACCTGCCTGTTCCGAACGCCGCGATCCAGTATCGCACCACACTCGGGCTGTGGGGGCTATCAGATCGATCCGTCCTGCAGCCTCGAGGCCGTCTGTGGTCCACGAGAACCCAGGAGGAGACACGGCGATTCCTCCGCCGGCGATCCACGCGAACACCCACGATTCCCGGCCATCCAGACGATCCTTACAGCGATCGGGCTGGTACTGAGTGAGCCGCCAGACAGTGACAGTGTGGCGCAGGCTAGCGCACAAGGGTTAAACGCGCCCTGGGTATACTCTTCAGCAAGACCATGCACAAAGACGAACTCCTGGAGCTCCACGCGAAGATGGTAGAGATCATGGAGCACTTCCGGGCGATGGACGGCGTCGACGCGTCGGCCTTCGATCCCTACGACGAGCTCGACGTCACGCCCGACGACGTCCACAAGTCGAAGAGCGAGCACAAACACGCGGTCTTCGTCCTCGGGAACGGGCTGGCGACCGTGATGGCCGACGACGAGTTCTCCGACGCCGGCCGCATCGGCAAGCGGATGCAGGAGCTCGCCGAGGACGCCGAATCGAAGCTCTAGACGGTTCGCTACGGTCGTTCTGGCGGACTGCGTTCGACGGCGAGCGGCTGGACCGGTTGTACTCGATGGCGAGCCAGCCGCGCATTGGCCCACCGAATTCCCGGGGCGACCAGCGGCGACGAATCAGGGCCGTCGACGGTTACCGAAGTGGACCATCCTTCGGGACCCCCGCCGGGATACCCATCGAGACGCCCTCGAGCGATGCCCCGACTGTGCACCACCGCGGAATGCCATAACGCAGCCCTCCCACTGGACGACACGCCCGTCGGACGACAACGGTCGCTATAAAACGGAGGAGGTCCAACGGGGGTGCAATGGAACCGGTGCGGAGCGAGGAGGTGGTCGCCGAGCGGACCGGGCTGGTGAGCCGAGCGGTGCAGCTCCCCGAGCCTCTGGTCCCCGACCCCCGGATCGTCCTCGCGGCGGTCGGGACCCCGCGGACCTTCTGGGCGGCGCCGGGCGAGGCGACGGTCGTGGGCGGCGGCGCCGCAGCGACGCTCCAGGCCGACGGCCCGGAACGCTTCGACGCGATCCGGGAGTCGGCGGAGGAGCTGTTCGCGGTGGGCGACGTCCACGCCGGCGCGCTGGCCGCCCGACCGCGGCTCTTCGGCGGGTTCGCCTTCCACGACGAGCACGAGGCGACCGAGCCCTGGACGGGCTACCCCGGCGCCAGGTTCGTCCTCCCGGCGGTACAGGTCACCTACACCGACGACGGGATCTGGCTGTCGGTCAACGCCGTCGACGCCACCGTCGCCGACGTGGAGCGCCGCCTCGCGGCCCACCGGGAGTGGCTGGTCGACCTCGAGCCCACCCCGCTCGACGGCCCACCCGGGGTCGTCGACCGGGAACGCACCACCGCACCGGCGACGTGGCGCCGCGGCGTCGCCGAGGCGGTCGAACGCATCCGAGCGGGCGAGCTCCGCAAGGTGGTCCTCGCCCAGGCACTCGAAGCGCGCCTCGAACGTCCGCTGGCGATGCCCGACGCGCTCGACCGGCTGGGGGAGGCGTATCCGGACTGCATCCGCTTCCTCCACGAGCCGGGTCGGCTGGCCGTGGAAGGGGAGGCGGACCGGGACAGCGGTCGGGCGTTGTGGCTGGACACGCTGCGCCACTCCTACGTCGACCTCGACGACCCCACCTACCTGGAGTTCACCTACACCCAGTGGTTCGGCGACGTGATCACCGCGATGGCGCCCGACGGCGAGCCGTTGTCCT
>SLIW01000448.1 GCA_007135435.1 Natronomonas sp. | reverse complement strand
TGCCCACGACGTGCATGGATCGTCGGAGGTGGTCACTCTCGCTCCGGTGGGAGCATCACCATCTGGGAATCTACCGCTGGAAGCGTCCCCTCGAGACGACTCCAGCTCTCACCGCGGTCCGCCGAGTGGACGATCGATCCGTCGGCGCGTCCGGCCCAGAGGTGATCCGGGAGCGTGGGATCCGTACAGAGCGCCCAGGGCATCCGCTCTGTGGGGAACGCCTCGAGTTTCTCCCAGGCGTCGCCGCCGTCGCGGCGAAAGACCGCCGCCTTCGGGTCGTCGCTCTCGGCCGCGAACGGCGAGGTCGACGCCGAGACGTACCAGACGCCCGGCTCGCCCGGGTCAGCGGCTACCGCCACGCCGTAGCCGCGGTCGAGGCCGCCGCCCGGCTTGGTCCAGGTCTCGCCGCCGTCGGTGCTGCGTGCACCCGGTCGGCGGGGGACGCCGGCGCCGCCCTCGTAGACGTTGTTCTCGTCGGTGGCGTGCCAGACCAGGTCGTGGCAGTCCCGGATCGCCTTCCGCCGGTGGTTCGACCACGTCTCGCCGCCATCGGTGCTCCGAACGACCGCCCCGAACTCGATGCCTGCGACCACGATATTCGGATCGGTGGGCGAGACCGCGAGACCGTTGACGTAGGCAGTGAACGGCGGCGAGGCCGGCGACCGCCAGATTCGCCGCCCACGGACGTCCTGGAACGACTCGCACTCCGTCCAGGTCGCGCCGCCGTCGTCGGATCGATAGACAGCCGGTGGACGCACGCCCGCGTAGAGCCGGTCGGGATCGCTCGGGGCAACGGCGAGGGCCATCACGTGCTCGTCGTCGAGGCCAGCATGTTCCCAGCTCGCACCGCGGTCCCGGGAGCGGAAGACGCCGTCGCCCTCGCTCCCAGCGAGGACGAGCCCCGAACCGACCGGCCCCCTCGCCAGCGAGTAGACGTCCTCACCGTGGAGGTGCTCATCGACGGTCCACTCGTCTCCCTCGATCAGTCGCGCGACGCCGTCTGTCGTCGTCGACAGGAAGCTACGGCCCGACATCGATAGATCCCCTCCCGCTCCGCCCTGGCACTGCCGCGTGAACGATTTCCATGCCGGTAGATCGGCGGTTGGGGCATTAATTCCTCGCCAGGTCGACAGTGTACTGATCGTTGGGTGGATCAGTGCGTGCGACGTGTGGCCTGGAACCCCCGCCACCCCACCCACAGCAGCGGAAGTTGCGCAAGTGCGTAGACAGCGTGGGCCGTATAGTGAGAGAGCGTCTGTTCGGGGGTGAACGGCCAAATTGGTAGCGGAAGGACTGACGCCCCGCCGAAGACGATGACGACGACCGCCCATCCCATGGTTGCGACGGAGACGCCGGTGCTGGCGTGTTTGAGCAGTGCCACCCCGAGCAGCACGGTGATCGCGACCGGGACCCACGTCTCCGGCCCGAGGAGGATCGATGGCCCGAACTCCTCAAGATTGTGAACGAGTACTCCGCCGATCGATGCGCCGACCGCGACCACGACGTGTCTCGGGGAGACCGGGGCCGACACGGGGCTTGCCCCATCCACGTCGGTCATCGAGGACGACCGTCGGTGTTCACCGTTTCGTCACGAGCCTTCGCCCTGAGTTCACCGCCAAGCCAGAACGCCCACACGAGGAATCCAAGGACGAAGACGACCGCGAACAGGGGAAACAACACCGTGAAATCGCCGACGGCGTAGGAGTAGACGAGCGACACGATGACGCCTGCGGATCCGATTCCGGCGACGATCGCCGTCCAGCTCGTGCGCTCGCTGAGCGACCCGGTGCGGCGGCTGAGGATGCCCGTCCCGAGCAGCCAGCCCCCGAGGAGCAACCACCCCACGAACTGGATCCCGAGGAGGGTCTCTCCGGAGGTCCCCGCGTCCACTTGCTGGAGGTTCAGTATGGTCAGGCCGAGTCCACCGATGCAGATGCCGGCCACGGCGATGACGCCGATCACGAAGACGGTCCGGTTGAGCGGGTCGTCCCGGTTGAGCAGATACAGCCCCCACACGAGTGGAGCGAGCACCAGTCCGACGAGGAAGGCGGTCGCATCGCTCAGCAGGGCGAACACACCCCCGTAGAGGAAGAATCCGACCCCGAACGGAATCGTCAGGAGCATGGCGGCGATGACACCGTATGCTGACTTCCAGACGTAGGACGGGAGGGTTTCCGGTATCCCTCCGTCTGGGCACAATCTGGCAGTCCGTCGTTGTGGGCCTTCCAGTTTTGTCATGCTATTGTATGATTGTCCCACGTTCGGGCGGAGGTACGTATCGAGCTTCAGCCACGCGAGGTTCGCGATCAGGAGCAGGTAGGCCACGGCGGTACCGATCATCCACCAGCCCAGCCACGGTACACTGTTCGACCGATCGATGTCGCCACCCTGTGTACTCACACGCTGTCACCTCGCTGAGATGAGGTCGAGTCGTGGCGTTCCTTGGCTCTGAGGTCACCACCGAGCCAGAACGCCCACAGCAGGAAGCCGAGGACGAAGACGAGCATGAACAGCGGAAACAGTACGGTGAACGATCCGACGGCGTAGGAGTAGATCAGCGTCACCATCCCGCCCGCGGCGCCGATTCCGGCGACGATGGCGGTCCACGCTGTTCGGGATTTGACGGCGCCAGTTCGACGACCGAGGACGCCGATACCGAGCAACCAGAAGCCAAGGAGGATCCACCCGAGGAACTGGATCCCGAGGAACGTCGCACCGTAGATTTCGGGGTCCAACGAGAACAGATACATGACGACCAACCCGAACGAGCCCAGACAAATTCCCGCGACGGTAACGGCACCGATGCCGAACACTGACTTGTTGAGGGGATCACCTGCGTGGAGGTGGTACAGGCCCCACATGAGCGGGGCGAGGACGAGTCCGACG
>SLIW01000103.1 GCA_007135435.1 Natronomonas sp. | reverse complement strand
TCGACGGACGAGTGGAACTCCCAGACTCGATCGAGCGGCGCCTTGACCACCGTCTCGCGTTCGTAGCTCGCCATGGACGGACCGTGGGGCGGGACGGCCAAAACGCCACGGGCACCGGCGAACGTCGTCCGACCTGGATGGTCGTTGGGGCCTTCCGAGTCCTCCGGTAACTACTCGATCCGGTGAGGTTTCGTCGTTCGATGTACGATCCGGTGAGGTTCGACGGTCGATGTACGATCCGGTGAGGTTCGACGGTCGGTGCACGATCCAGTGAGGTCCGACGGTCGGTGTATGATCCGGTGAAAGAGTCGTGTCGCGTGGTTTCGGCGATCGAGCGGGGACGATGGAACGGAGGAGGGACAGGGGAACGAGACGGATCGCCCGTTCGGCTACTTCAGCCGCTCCTGGAGGAAGGAGGGGTGTGCGGCCTCGACGCCGTCGATCGAGAGGATCTCCTGGCGGATGACCTCGCCGACGCCATCGCCGTCGGAGGCGCGGACCTCCGCCATCAGCATGTGGTCCCCGCTCGAGGTGTAGAGGGACTCGACGGCGTCGAGCTCCTTCAGCTCGTTCGTCACCTCGACGTAGCGCTCGCTGGCGACGTCGACGCCGACCAGCGCGATGGACTGTCCGGAGAGCTTCTTCGGGTCGACGTCGGCGGAGTAGCCCACGATGACGCCCTCCGACTCGAGCTTCTCGATGTACTTGCGGACCGTCGGCTTCGAGACCTCCGCCCGCTCGGCGATCTCCGCATAGGAGGCCTGGGCGTCTTCCTCGAGCACCGCCAGGATGCGATCCTCCGTCTCCACGCTCATGGTGGGTATTTTACCCGAACGAAAAAATATCTACCGAATCGAAAAACCATCCTCCGGCCGCCGAGCACTCGCCACGACTTCACCGTCGACGTTTTACAACGGCTGTGGCTGTCGGAAATTTACCTTACAACGGTAAGGGTCGGGGGTACCCTTAAGGCCTCTCCGGTAGCAGTGACGGCCATGACGCTCGAGGACATCGACCGTGTCGCGGTGCTCGGCGCGGGCAACATGGGTCACGGCATCACGGAGGTCGTCGCGATGGCCGGTTACGACGTGACGATGCGCGACATCGACGAGTCCATCGTGGCGGAGGGCTACGAGGACATCGAGTGGTCGCTGGAGAAGCTCGCCGAGGGAGGCCGCCTCGACGAGGAGCCCTCGGTGGTGCTCTCGCGCATCGAGACCACCACCGACCTCGCGGAGGCCGTCGCCGACGCTGACCTCGTCGTCGAGGCGGCTCCCGAGGACCTGGCGTTGAAACACGAGATCTTCGCGGACCTCGACGAGCTGACCCACGGGGACGCGATCCTGGCGTCGAACACCTCCTCGTTGCCGATCAGCGACATCGCGGAGGCGACCGACCGACCGGAGCGCGTGGTCGGGATGCACTTCTTCAACCCACCGGTGAAGATGGACCTCGTCGAGGTGATCTACGGCCGGGAGACGTCCGACGAGACCGCGGAGACGGCCTACGCGTTCGTCGAGGACGTCGACAAGACGCCCATCTACGTCCACAAGGACGTCAGGGGGTTCGTCGTGAACACCGTGCTGGGACCGTTCCTCAACGAGCCGATGTGGATGGTCTCGGAGGACGAGACCACCGTCCGCGAGGCCGACGCGACGATGGCCCACGAGCGGGGTTATCCCATGGGTCCCTTCGAGCTCGCGGACCTGACCGGCATCGATATCGGCTACCACGTCCGCACGGAGGCTGGCGAGCCCATCCCCCCGATCATGCAGGAGAAGGTCGACGCCGACGAGCTCGGCCGGAAGTCGGGGGTGGGCTTCTACGACTACGCGGACGGCGACGGCGTCGACTACGTCCCGGAGGACGCCAGCGAGGACTTCGACTGGCTCCGCGTCGAGGCCCGCATCGTCAACGAGGCCGCCCGGCTCATCGGCGACGACGTCGCCACCGCCGAGGCGGTCGACACCGGCCTCCGGTTGGGAGCGGGCTTCCCCGAGGGCCCGTGCCGCCGCGCCGACAAACTCGGGCTCGACACGATCCTCGAGAAGCTCGAGACGCTCCACGAGGAGTACGGCGCCGACCGGTACGAACCCTCCGCGCACCTCCGCGAGCTTGTCGCGGCGGGCCGCACCGGCGAGGAGGCCGGCGCCGGGTTCTACGAGTACGGTGGCGACGGTGGCGACCGCGACTACCACACCATCAACTACGAGCTCTCCGACGGCCTGCTGGCGGTCGAGCTGGACCGCCCGGAGCGGCTCAACGCCATCAACCAGGACCTGCGCGACGAGCTGGTCCACCTGCTCGAGACGGTCGACGTCGCCGAGGTCCGGTGTGTCACGATCGAGGGGTCGGGCGACCGTGCCTTCTCCGCGGGCGCCGACATCACGGACTTCTCGGGCATCCAGCCCCACGAGGTCGAGCCGACCGAGCTCTACGACGTCGTCGAGAACTTCCCCCGACCGGTGCTCGCGAAGATCGACGGCTACTGCCTCGGCGGCGGCCACGAACTCGCGCTGGCCTGCGACCTCCGGGTGGCAACCGAGGACTCGGAGTTCGGCTTCCCCGAGATCAACCTCGGGCTCCTCCCGGGCGGGGGCGGCACCCAGCGGACGATCCGGATGCTCGGCGACGCACGGGCGAAGGAGCTCGTCTTCCGCGGCCACCGCATCCCTGCCCGGCAGGCGGCCGACTGGGGCCTGATCAACCGCGCCGTCCCGGCCGAGGAGTTCGACGACGTGGTCCAGGAGTTCGTCGACGACCTCGTGAGCGGGCCGCCGATCGCGCTGGCGAAGGCCAAGCGGGTGATGAACGAGGGCCGCGACGAGGCCCTCGAGGCCGGCCTCCAGATGGAGTCCCAGGCGTTCGGCCTCCTGCTCACGACCGAGGACGTCCAGGAGGG
>SLIW01000564.1 GCA_007135435.1 Natronomonas sp. | reverse complement strand
TCGAGACGCTCACTTCGTTCGCGTCTCGCTACCGCTCGCCGTTCGCGACACCGAGGTTCTCGCTCCCTGCGGTCGCTCCGAACCTCGCACTCGCTCCGAACCTCGCACTCGCTCCGAACCTCGCACTCGCTCCGAACCTCGCACTCGCTCCGAACCTCGCCACCCCGAGACCTGTGGACTTTTCTGCGGGGAGCGTGAACCAGCGGGCATGACGGACGAGGAAGACGCGACGGACGAGACCGAGGCGGGAACCACCGACGAAGGATCGAACGGCGACGAGGGAGCCGACAGCGACGAGGCCGAGGAGAAGTCGTTCCGCGAGCGGGTCGAGGAGATCCGCCAGCAGCGCGCCGAGGAGGGCGAGGGTGAGGGCGAGGGTCCCGACCGCGGCGGCGCGATGGAGGAGATGATGGGCGGCGGCCCAGGCGGTATGGGCGGCGGCATGGGAGGCAGCCCGTTCGCCCAGATGATGGGCGGCATGATGGGCGGCGGTCCCGGCGGAGCCATGGGCGGCGCGCCCGGCGGTCGCGGCGAGGGAGGCGACGAGGAGCTCGTCCGCGAGGTGCGCAAGGTCCGCGACGAACTCCACGACATCCGCCGCGAGATGGAGCGCATCGCCGACGCCCTCGAGGACTGAGCCCGGCCACGGGGGCACCCAGGCATCCGCCGCGCGTCCGCGGAACGCCGAGGGCAGCCGCCGACCGACCGGTTATTTACTCTCCCGACGAAATCCCCGAGGACGACCAGATGCAGGAGCGCGACCCAGCGTCCCTCGCCGCGAGCGTCCTCGCCGCGGTGCCGGACCCCGTCTCCGTCGTCGACGGCGAGGGCAGGATCGTCTGGTGGAACGACCGGCTCGAGGCGGTGACCGGCTACGACGCCGCGTGGCTGGACGGGGCGGACGCCGTCGACCTCGTCGCCCCCGAACACCGGGAGGAGGCCCTGGCTGCCTTCGAGCGCGCCGGGACGTTCTCGCCGACGGAGACCCTCGAGTTCGACCTGCTGACCCGGGACGGCGAGCGCGTCCCCCACGAGTTCAACGGGACGGTTCTGGAGCACGCAGGTCACGGCCTGGACACGGGTGCGGGTGAGAATCGGAGCACGGGCGTGGGCGAGGGGAGCGGTCTGGGTGCTGGCGAGGGGAGCGGTCTGGGTGCTGGCGAGGGCAGAGGTCCTGGCGAGGCCGACGATCGAGGCACCGGCGCGGGCGAGGGCCGGACGCTGATCGCCGTTGTCGCCAGGGACGTCAGCGCCCGCCGCGAGCGCGAGGAGGCGATCCGCCGCCAGCGCGACGAGCTCGACACCCTCGACCGGATCGACGAGACCGTCCACGGGGTGGTGCAGTCGGTGGTCGACGCGGCGACCCGCCAGGAGATCGAGGAGGTCGCCTGCGAGCGGCTCGCCGCCTCCGAGCTCTACCGGGCGGTCTGGATCGCGCGCACGGACGCGGGCGACGTGGTCGAGCCCCACACCGGGATCGGCGTCGGCGAGGGATTCCTCGAGGCCGTGGCGGAGGTCAACGAGCTCCCGTGGACCCGGCCGGCCCAGCGCGCCGCCGACACCGGCGAGCTGCAGGTGCTCCAGCGCATCGCCGAGGCGGACGTCCCGGAGCCGGTCGCGGCGGCCGCAGCGCGGTTCGACATCGAGTCGGGGGCGTCGATCCCCGTCGTCCACCGGGACGCCGTCCTCGGGGTGCTGACGGTCTACTCCTCGCGACCGGACGCGTTCACCGAGCGCGAGCAGGAGGCGTTCCGGCGCCTCGGCGAGGTCGTCGGCTTCGCCATCCGGGCCGTCCAGACCGAGCGGCTGGTCCTGTCGGACACCGCGACGGAGCTGACCTTCCGGGTCACCGGCGGCGACGCCTTCCTGGCGCCGCTGTCGGCGATGGCCGACGGCCCGTGCCACCACGAGTGGGCGACGCCGGCGGGCGAGGGCCGGTACCGACACTACGTCACCGTCCGCGGGCTCGACCCCGCGGAGGTGGTCGCGCTCGGCGAACGCCGGCCCACGGTCGAGCGGGTCGCCCACGTCGGCGCGGACGGCGACGCCGACCGCTACGAGGTGGTCTCGACCGACTCGCTCGTCAAGCGGTTCCTCGAGGTGGGTGCCGCGCCGGTCTCGACCGTCGCGGAGGACGGCGTCACGACGGTGGTCGTGGAGCTGCCGGGCGACGCGGACGTCCGCCCGGTCGTGGAGGCCGCCGAGTCGCTCTACGACGCCCAGCTCGTGTCCAAGCGCGAGGTCGAGCGGCCGGTCAGGACGGCGGAGGGCTTCCGGAACGCCGTCTCCAGGCGGCTCACCGACCGACAGGGGGAGGCGCTCAGACACGCCCTCTTCGGCGGGTACTACGACTGGCCGCGGGGGTCGACCGCCGAGGAGGTCGCCGAGGCGATGGGGATCAGTTCGGCGACCCTCCACTACCACCTCCGGCGCGCCGAACGCGCACTCGTCGCGGTCTACCTCGAGAACCTAGAGACGTCGAGATTCTAGATGTCTAGAGCGACCGTTGATACGTCACCCGACATCCTCTCCGTGTGAAGACCCGGGGCGGTGCGACGGTGTCGTGTTGGGCATGTCGCCCCGCCCCGTCTTCGGTCTTCGATCTTCGGACCCTCCACCGCGACCCGCTGGTGACGCACACCGGCGGCCCGCCGGCCCCCGACCGAGTCGTGGGGAGCCGGAGCGGCCGCCGCGGAGGCCCTCCGTGGGGATGCACCCTCCTTCCATCGTCTCGACCGAGCGACGTCGCCGGCCGACGCGGTCCCAGTGGTCATCCAGATCGCTCGAATCGCGCCGGTCACCCAGGTCGGGCTGGTCACTCCGCTCGCCCCGCTCACTCGAAACCCGCGGACCGCCCGCTCCGGGATCACGCCAGCCGTCGAACGGGCCCGCCAGGTACCGGT
>SLIW01000140.1 GCA_007135435.1 Natronomonas sp. | reverse complement strand
GCGGGCTCCCGGGGGCTCGCCCGGGCGACCTCGCAGTCGATGCCCTCCGCCTCGAGCATCGCCGCGATGGTGCCCTCGTCGTGGTGCTGGTCGTGGCCGAGGACGACGATATCGGGGTCGATGTCCCTGACGGGGACGAAGAAGTCCTCCTCGTCGCCGAGCCGGGCGTGGTCGACCACCTCGAGGGCGGCCACGACGTCCCGGCGCTGGCGCTCGGGGACGACCGGCGGCGCCTTGTGGGTGACGTTCGACTCCCGGGCGACGATGACGTGGAGCTCGTCGCCCATCGCCGCCGCCTCCTCCAGGTAGTAGACGTGCCCGGAGTGGATGAGGTCGAAGGTCCCCTGGGCGATGACGCGGATCATGGCCGGACGGCCGCCGTCGGCGGTCGGCACGACCTCGCTCCCCATCGTTCCACGCTCACTCCCAATCCCGCGCCGCCCCGGCTCATCGCAGCTCCCGGTCGATGTCCGCCTGGGTGAAGTCGAAGAACTGGTCGTCGGGGACGTCCACGGACAGGACCTCGAGGTCCCGTGGCTTCCCCTCGCGGTCGAAGGCCCGCCAGTCGCTGCGGCGGTACGGCGCGCCGACGATGATGTGGACCGGGCCCTTCGTGAACGTCGCGAGGTCGGCCTCGCTCGGGCGCAGCACCCCGTTCGGGTGGGAGTGCACCGAGCCGACGCTGTCGGGGTCGTTCGGCATGTAGCTCGGGTTGAACTCGGCGCTCACGGGGTTCGTCTTCGTCCCCGGCGCGAGCAGCACGTCGGTGACGACCGTCCCGTCGCGGTCCAGGCCCAGCTTGCGGGCGTCGGTCCCCCGGAGCTGGCCCATGTACTCGTTGGGGTGGGCGTCCTCCGAGGCCTGGAGGGCGAGCTGGAGGGCGTCGTCGGCGATGCCGATGACCTCCTTGGTCCGGAAGAGGCCCGGCTTCCAGAGCGACCCGAGCAGTCCCATACCCGGAGGTCGGGCCGCCCGCTAACTAAGGGTTCCGGACCGGACGAGCGTCGAGTGGGAGGGCCGTGGGACGGTATCGGGGTCGAGGGACGGTATCGGGGTCGAGGGACGGTATCGGGGTTGAGGGACGGTATCGGGGTCGAGGGACGGTAGGCTGGTCTCAGGTCGGAGGCGCTGTCCGAGCTTTGGACTCGACGGCGTGGCGACGTGGCGACGTGGCGACGTCGGACTCCCCCCGATCGATCGGCGGACCACCGAACCGGTGCGACAGGCCCAACGCCCCTCGATCTCCTGGCCGTCTCGGGGCGGCTGCGTCACCGCAGACGGGCGCGGCCGACAACAACACCCTTAAAACTCGCCGGGGCCGATTCTCACGAAATGACTCCATCCGCAGCCGGCGAGGCCGGCACCGGGCCCGTGGACGGGGTCGTCTACGACGCCGCTCCCGACTGCACCCTCGAGGACATCGAGGAGGGAGCGCTGTACGTGGCGACCGTCAACGGGTCCGTCGACTACGGCGTCTTCGTCGACCTCTCCGAGCGGGTCTCCGGACTGGTCCACGAGTCGAACCTCCGCGGCGACTACGGCGTCGGCGACCGGCTGGTCGTCCGGCTGGTCGAGGTCCGCGAGAACGGCGACCTCGGCTTCGAGGAGGTCGACGTCGACCCCGCCGCCGACGACGTCGAGGTGGTCGAGGCGGTTCACGGCGACGACGCCCGGGTCGACGAACTCGCCGAGCGGGTCGGCGAGACCGTCCACCTCGAGGGCGACGTCGTCCAGATCAAGCAGACGGGCGGCCCGACCATCTTCTCGATCCGGGACGGCACCGGCGTGGTCCCCTGTGCCGCCTTCGAGGAGGCGGGCGTCCGTGCCTACCCCGGGATCGACCTCGACGACGTCGTCCGGGCGTCGGGCACGGTGGAGACCCGCGACGACGCCGTCCAGCTGGAGGTCGACGAGCTCGTCGCGCTCCGCGGCGAGGCCGAACGCGAGGCCCGCGAGCGGATCGACGCCGCCGTCGCCGAGCACGCCCAGCCCGCCCGCCCCGAGCCCCTGATCGAGTGGCCGGCCCTCGAGCCGCTCCTCGAGGACCTCGAGGCCGTCGCCCGGCGCCTCCGGGAGGCCGTCCTCGAGTCGCGGCCCATCCGGCTGCGCCACCACGCCGACGGCGACGGCATGTGCGCGTCGCTGCCGGTCCAGCTGGCCCTCGAGGGGTTCATCGCCGCGGTCCACGAGGACCCCGAGGCGCCGCGGCACCTCCTCCGACGGCTTCCCTCGAAGGCGCCGTTCTACGAGATGGAGGACGTCACCCGCGACCTCAACTTCGCGCTGGAGGACCGCGCCCGCCACGGCCAGCGGCTGCCGCTGCTGTTCATGATCGACAACGGCTCGACCGAGGAGGACACCCCGGCCTACCGGGCGCTCGCCCAGTACGACATCCCGATCCTCGTCGTCGACCACCACCACCCCGACCCCGAGGCGGTCGGGCCGCTCGTCGAGGCGCACGTCAACCCCTACCTCCACGGCGAGGACTACCGGATCACCACGGGGATGCTGTGTGTCGAGCTGGCGCGGATGATCGACCCCGGCCTGACCGACGACCTCGAGCACGTCCCGGCGGTCGCCGGGCTCTCGGACCGCTCGAAGGCCGACGCGATGGACGACTACCTCGCGCTCGCCGCCGGCGCGGGCTACGAGGAGGCCGACCTGCGGGACATCGTCGAGGCGCTGGACTACGCGGCCCACTGGCTGCGGTACCGCTCGGGGGACGCGATCATCGGCGACGTGTTGAACGTCGACTGCGACGACCCCGAGCGCCACGCCGACCTCGTCGAGTTCCTCTCCTCGCGCGCCCGGCGGGACGTCCAAGAGCAGCTGGCGGACGTCGAGCCCCACGTCGAGCACGAGGCCCTCGACAACGGGGCGCACCTCTACCGGATCGACGTCGAG
>SLIW01000196.1 GCA_007135435.1 Natronomonas sp. | reverse complement strand
TCGGGTCGACCTACAAACGACTCGACCCGACTCACAAACGACTCGATCCAACCCACAAACGACTCGACCCGACCCACAAACGACTCAATCCAACCCACAAACAACTCGACCCGACCCACAAACGACTCGATCCAACCCACAAACAACTCGACCCGACCCACAAACGACTCGAGCCGATCTGCCAACCTGCCAGCGCGGTCTCAGGCCGTCCGGTACACGCGGACGCCGTCCTGGCGCGCCGACGTGACGAGTCCGTGACGCTCGAGCCGGGCGAGTGCCCCCATCGACTCGAAGACGGAGAAGTCGATCCGTCGCGGGTCCTCGACGCGGGTCTCCGTGAGCGCGTAGGGCGAGGACTCGCCAAGGCGCTCGAGCGTCAGGTGACAGTCGTCGACCAGGGCGTCGAGGTCACGCCGGGTACGCTCGACCGCGCCCGCCACGTCCGAGAACACCGGACCGTGGCCGGGAAAGACCCGGGCGACCTCCAGGCCGTCGAGCCGGACGAGACCGTCGTAGAAGGCGTCGACGCAGTCGAAGCAGCCGCGGTCGTACCCGACGTGGAGCGCCGCAGGCCTGAACGGCTCGATCAGGGCGTCGCCGGCGAAGAGGCGCTCGCCGGCGCGGAACGCGACCTGGTTCACCTGGTGGCCGGGTACGTGGACTGCTTCGAAGGTGACGCCCCCTGCCTCGAACGAATCGCCGTCGGCGACCACGACGTCGACCGCCTCCGGCGGGAGGCAGTCGGCGTTCCGCCGGAGGGAGTCGACGGACCGCTCCACTGCAGCGTCCGGGTTCGGATGTCCAGCCTCCACGGCGTTCGCACGGACGACCGCTGCCAGGTCAGCTGGGTCGCGGGACAGCCGCTCGGGGACGCCCTCGGGGACGTACAGCGTCGGGTCCGCGGCCTCGAGCAGGGTGGCGACCTGCCCGTCGTGGTCCGTGTGCGGGTGGGTGACCAGGAGGTGCTCGACGTCCTCGGGAGCGTAGCCGGCCGACTCCAGCCCGTCCAACAGCGCCTCCCAGCCGTCCTCGCCAGGGGCCCCGGCGTCGACGAGGATCGGCTCGTCCGACGCGACGAGATAAGCGTAGGCGGTCCAGGGCGGCCAGGGGACCTCGAACTCGATGCGGTGGACCTCCGGGTCGTCGTCGGCGACCGCACTGCACATGTGGTGCGGTTCGCCGCGGCCGCCAATAAACGGTCTGCACTGGGACGGTCTCGAGCGGTCTGCCGACGATCCGGCGCCTGGGGCTCCAGGACCGTCACGGCGGCCTCCGGATGGCGGCTACTCGATCCGGCCGGTCACAGCCAGGGGAGCTCGATGCGGTCGCGCCGGCCGTCGAGGATGGCGAACCGCTCGTCGCGGCGACGCTCGAGCCAGTGGAGGAGCCGCTCGGCCCACAGCAGCTTCCGGGCCTTCGCGGCGTCCACCGCGGGGTCGTCGAAGCGCCACCCGGCGAAGACCAGCCGGTCTGCGCCCACCTCGTCCGCGAGGAAGGCCGCCCGGTCGCCGTCGGTGAAGCCGCCCGGGTTCACGACCGGCCCCCGCGGTCCTGCCTGCGTCGTCGGCAGGACCGCGCCGACCTCGAACCGCGGGACGTGCTCGCGGATCGCGGCCAGGTTGTCACCGTGGGCGTGGACGGCGACGGGCGTCCCGGCCGCGGTCAGCGACCGGGCCGTCGCGGGGTCGCCGTCGAGGTCGGTCACCATGAAGTCGACGCCGATGCCGGCCTCCCGGAGGACGACGGCGGCGGTCGAGGCGGCGACGACGCGGTCGGCGTCGGTCAGGATCGACAGCTCCTCGGCCAGCGACGGCGCCGCACCGCAGATGGCGACCGTGCCCGCGAGCTGCAGGTCCGGCAGTCCGAGCGGGTGGATCGCCCGCCTGCCCGGTTGTGATTCCCGTACCCCTTCGTCCGCGTCCGACGGGTGCCCGACGATCGTCGCGAGCTCGTCGCGGGCCCGTTCGTCCGATACCCGGTCGTAGCCGAAGTCCGCCAGGATCGCCTCGTAGGCCGGGCGCCACTCATCGAACTGCATCGCCACTCACGAGCGTAAAATTGGGCCCAGAGCGCACCAAGGTACCCCTACCCGGATGTGCCCTCCAGGCTTCCATCCGAGCGTTTCGGACCCTTTGGTATAAGTTTTGTCGTGTCGCACGTCGTCCGTGCGTCGTCCGTCGGACGTCCGCTGTCCACGGGTTTTGGCCCTTATGGGCCGGGGATCGACGGCGCCCCACCACGAACCCGTTCAGCGGCCGGCATATACATCCCCAGCAGGGCTCGGAGGCCCGCGGGACGCGGCCCGATCGGTCCCGTGATATCCCCCGTTCGGGATGTGGCCGTCGTGGGGGACTCACTGGTCCCCCTCGAGCACGGCATCCAGCGCTCGTTCGGCCCGTCGCGACGGGGCGTCGCCACCCAGGGTGTCACGGACAGACCGGAGTCCGTCGTGCGTCCCGACGAGCAGGAGGCCGTCGCCGTGGAACACCCGGACGTCGGGACCCGTGGGCGACGGGCCACAGGAATTCCAGTCCGGAGCTCCGGAAGCCGATGCCGACCCGACCTCGACCGCCTCGACGAGCCGGTCTTCTGCCTCCGGTGGGAGCCGGAGTTCGACGACCCGTCGGACGACCGACGGGTGTCGGGAGGCGCCGGTGACCCGCTCCAGGTGGCGTCCGAACTCCCGGTCGGAGGTCACGTCGAGCTCCGTCACGTCGGCCTCACGGTCCCTGACGCGTTCGCGGCGGAACTCGTGGCCGACGAGCGCCGCGTCGCGGGTCTCCGCGACGTCGTGGGTCCTGACCACGTGGGCGCCCCGCTCGACCGCCATCGACGTGGCGGCGAGCGAGACGGGGAGGGCCTCCTCCGTCGACCGCCCGGCGACGTCCCGGAGGAAGTTCTTCCGGTTGAT
>SLIW01000384.1 GCA_007135435.1 Natronomonas sp. | reverse complement strand
GTCTGCAATGGATCCGTCTGCAATGGATCCGTCTGCAATGGATCCGTCTGCAATGGATCCGTCTGCAATGGATCCGTCTGCAATGGATCCGTCTGCAATGGATCGGTCTGGGGGAACCGATCTTCACCGTTTCGCTCCACCTATTGGGGTATACCAATTGGTGTACACGAATTGGCTTGTATCTGCTGGTATTCATCTATTGGGCGAGACTGGTTCGCCTGGTCCGGAGAGGCCTCCTCCGTCTAGGTCTCTCCTGTCTAAATCTGCTCGAGAGGGGTGGGGCAGGTCGGTCAGGTCGGTTCAGGTCGATTCAGGTCGGAGCGGTCCCGGCCCCGGCCTCGGTCCCGGTCCGATCGGTGCCGGATCGGACAACCCAACACGGGTGAATCCTACCCGATGCCATCACATCGCCCAGAAGGGTCTTTACCGACGGGGTGAAAGAGCCCGCCAACGAGCGATGCTGCTCATCCTGTGTGTCGACCTGGACGACGACCTCGGCCGGAAGACCGGCATCCAGACGCCGGTCATCGGCCGCGAGGCCGTCGAGGCCGCCGCCGTTGCGCTGGCGACCGCCGACCCGGAGGACTCCGACGTCAACGTCTGCTTCCAGGGGCTGCACCTCTACGACGCCATCGACGACGAGTCCGTGGAGGTGGCGGTCGTCACCGGCACGGAGTCGGCGGACGTCGCGGCCAACCGGAAGGTCGGCGACGAGGTCGACACCGTCCTGGCGTCGCTGGCGACCGGCGAGGACGTCCGGGCGCTGGTGGTCACCGACGGCGCCCAGGACGAGTCGGTCCTGCCGGTGATCCGCTCGCGGGTCCCCATCGACGGCGTCCGCCGGGTCGTCGTCCGGCAGGCTCAGGACCTCGAGTCGATGTACTACACGTTCAAGCAGGTGCTGGCGGACCCCGAGACCCGCGGGACGATCCTCATCCCGCTCGGCATCCTGCTGCTGATCTACCCGGTCGCCATCGTGGGCGACTACCTCGGCCTCCCGGGATCGACCCTCGGGGTCATCTCGGCGCTGCTCGGGCTGTACGTCCTCTTCCGGGGGCTCGGCCTCGAGAACGCCATCGACCGGGGGCTCGAGCGCATCCGGGTGAGCCTCTTCTCCGGGCGCATCCAGCTCGTCACCTACGTGGTCGCCGCCGCGCTGATCGTGGTCGGAGGCGTCGGCGGCCTCGAGACCGTCGAGTCGCTCGCCGACCCCGAGCCCGCCCTCCTCACCGCGGGGGTGGCGTTCGTCTACGGCGCGGTCCAGTGGGTCGCCGCCGCCGGGGTCGTCGCCGCCCTCGGGCGGATCACCGACGAGTACCTCGCCGGCAGCTTCCAGTGGCGCTACCTCAACGCACCCTTCTACGTGCTCTCGATCGCCATCGTCCTCCACGGCCTGAGCGCCTTCTTCCTGGACCTCTCGGAGGCGGGCTGGTCGTACCTGGCGGTGACGCTGACGACCGGGACGCTCCTCGGATTGGCGAGCACGCTCGCGTTCGCCGTCGCCGAGGAGCGCTACCCCCGCGAGCGGGAGTCCGACTCCGAGATCGCTGGCTAACGGCCGAGGCCACTCCGACGTCTACAACGGCACCGACGTCGAACGCTGCCGCCAGTCACGTTACTGCACCGCGATCGCCCGCGCGCCCGCCATGCCGAGCGAGCGGTGCCGCCAGCCGTCGCCTGCGTCGACCAGCAGCGCCCCCGACTCCGTGAGGACGTACGTCGTCCCGTCGGCGCCGAGGGCGACGTCGGCGACCACCCCTTCGATCGGCAGCTCGACTGGCTCCCACTCGCCACCCCCGCTCCGGCGCCCACCGTCGACCCGCTCGTAGAGTGCCTCGTCGGTCGCCGCGTGGGCACGCCGGCCGTCGCTCGCGACGACCCCGAACGACCCGTCGAGCGCGTCCATCCAGCCGTTGGCGAGGTAGTAGAGCCCCGACCCGGTCGCCGCGAGCGGGGTCCCGACGCTCGAGACGTCGCGCGCGTCGTCGAGCCCGACGTGGGTGCCGTCGAGGCGGTGGACGCCCCCAGCGGCGGCCACCAGCTCGCCGTCGATCGCACGGACGTCCTCCACCGTCCCGCGATCTCCCCAGCCGTCGTCGGGGTCGTAGACGGCGATCCGCCCGTCCCCAGCTCCAGCGGCGACCAGCCGTCCTCCGTCGCCCCCGGAATCGGAGACCGTCCCGCCGCTCGTGCCGACTGCGGTCGCCGGACCGAACCCGGTCTCGACGAACGCGACCGCGTCGTCGGTTGGCGATGCCTCCGACTGCGCCTCCGACTGTGTCTCCGACGGCGACTCACGTCCCCGTTCGAGCACGACGTCCTCCTCGGTGGCGAGCGCGAGCCGTCCGTCGACGACGACGGCGTCCCGGACGGGGCCGCGGTGGACGAGGGAGAACTCGCCGACGAGGTCGTCGGCCACCGAGACGCGGGCGAGCCCGACGTCCGCGGCCACGAAGACCACCGTCGCCTCTCGGCCCCCGGCGTAGACGCGCTTCTCGTCGAGGCTGCCTTCCTCGTCGCTCATACGACTCCTCGGACTCGCGACCACGAAAGCGTTCGTGTCCGCGAGCCGGCTTCGTAGCCGGCCCGATGGACCGCCGATGCGTCGGCCCCCCGCACACGTATCCCGGAACCACTTTGCCATCCGCGTCCCTGGGGACGCCCATGGACGTGTTCGGGTCGAGCGGGGTCCGCGGCGTCGTCGGCGAGGAGCTGACGCCGTCGTTCGCCGGGCGTGTCGCGGCAGCGGCGGCGACGGAGCTCGACGCCGGGGCGGTCGCGGTCGCCCGCGACACCAGGACGACGGGGCGGATGTTCGCCGACGCCGTCGCCAGCTCGCTCGCCGGCGCCGGGTGTGCGGTCCACCGCCTCGGCGTCGTGCCGACGCCCGGCGCCCAGGCCTACGCGGAGCG
>SLIW01000347.1 GCA_007135435.1 Natronomonas sp. | reverse complement strand
CGCCTTCGGTCGATTGGCTATCGATGCCCGCCTCGTCGGCGTCGGCCGTCCGGTCACTCACCCCCCGCGAGAGGGCGTACGCGGCTGCGAGGAACCACCCGACGGTGAGCGCCGCGACGAAAGCGCGGTCGCTCCCCAGGACGCGGCTCACGATGTTACCGTCCGGACGATCATCGGTGCGGGTCGGCGGCGTCAGGAGTGCTCGGCTCACACCTCGCGGTACGCGCCCGACCCGGAAGTCCGTTGGGACGGGAACGACGGAATGCGACGACAGCTCGGCGCCCCAGTCGTGGGCGTCCACCCCACGGTCACGTGACCGACGTCGGGAGGCAGATAGCCGTGACGGCCGCCGGAGATCCGTTCGCCCGAACGATCACGTCCGCCCCCGGCCGTAGATCGGCCCCGATTCATCGGACCTGTCCACCCGGATTGATCATACGATCGGACCCTACCCGCTGGTCGCGGACCGGGATCGTCGGACGTCCCCGACAGGTAATCGAGAACGAGCCGGTAATCAGGCTTCAACCGTCGTCGGGACGTACACTACCACGCACGGACTTCCCACCGCGCCACCAGCGCGCCACCAGCGCGCCGCTTCAGGGTCCCCGACGCCCCGGCGGACGGATCAGAACGGATGAGGCTGGTCGCGTCGACGACCGACAACCACCGAACCCCGACCGAACACCACACCTACACCCGGACCAGCACCCACACCACACGATGTCGACACACCATACCGTCACCGGCGAGGACGACACAGAATCCGCGGAGACTACCCTGCGCGCTCGGGGGCGATCCATGATCGAGACACACGGCCGGAGTGGCACACTCGCGATTGCTCTGGGAGTGATCCTCCTGCTCGGATCGCTCCGGAAGCTGCGGGGAGGCGGAAGACGCGGCCTGGTCGCCGCGATAGCCGGGCTGGCGCTCGTCGCCGTCGGCGTCCGACAGCGGCGAGCCGACGGGGATTACGAGGGGGACGCGCTCGACGACGACGCCTCGATGGGACGGGAGACGGAGACGAGCGTACACGACGACGATGACTCCGAATCCTCCGACGACGCGAGCACCCAGCTACAGCGGCCCGACACCCCGAAGCACGCGGGGATGAACCCGCGGGACGTGGACGAGTATCCCGACGCGGCCACCGGAGGGGAAGACGAGGGCGACATCCAGTTCACACGGGACCAGGACGAGGGGACCGAGGCCAAGCCAGAGATCGAGGGCGTCGACGACCCGCGCCTCGACGAGGGGACCGACGACGAGGCCGAGGTCGAGATCGACATCTCCGAGGCGGCCATGGCGGACGAACCGGCCGAGGCCGCGGGCCCGACGTCCCAGCAGTCACAGCCGACCGCAACCAAGGATGACGACACCACCCCGGAGGACATCGACGCAGACGTGTCATCCGAAGATGCCGCCGAGAAGCGCGTCGGCCCCGACGACGAAGCCGACGGGGGAGACGAGGAGGCCGAGGGCGAAGAGTCAGGCGCGGAAGAGGCGGACGAGGCAGGCGAGGAGTCGGGTACGGAGGACGAAGACGACGAGGTCGACGAGGAGGCGGACGAAGGGCAGGTGTCCGTTCAGTCGGACACCAACCAATCGGGAACGATGGACGTCGACGAGGAGGACGTGACCGACGAGGATCGCTGAGGCCGGCGCACGGTATCCCGGCGGCTGGGACGGGTACGCACGATGAATGGTCGCCCTTCCGACGAAGGGGTCACGGGTCTCCGTCCGTGGACCGATCGTCCGATGCGGGAGGCCCCATCCCCTTCTCCGCGAGCTCCTCGAGGGCCGAATCGGTCTTCTCGAGCGTCCCGAGGCCCATCCCCTTCAGGATGTGGGCCGTCTTGGTGAACTGGACCGCTCCGTACTCGACGACCTGGATCCGGTTGCCCCACGGATCGTGGAAGTCCAGCCCGGAGGTGTCGAGGCGTTCCACGTCGAGCGCCTCGAGGCGTGCGGACACGAGGTCCGCGGCGTCGACGACGAATCCGATGTGGCGGGCGTCGTCCGCGTCCCGTCGGTCCCGGGCATCGCGGTCCAGAGCATCGCGCTCCCCAGCATCGCGGTCCAGGGCATCGCGCTCCTCAGCGCCGTCGGTCTCGACGAGCGCCACGAACTGGTCGCCCATGTCGACGAACGCCTTCCCCTCGAGGCGACCGCGCAGTTCGAACGCGAAGAGTCCCCTGTAGAACTCCAGGGCGGCCTCGACGTCGCCGACCTCCATGGCGACGTGGTTCGTCCCGACCAGTCGCGCGCGGTCGCCGGTCTCGTCTGGGGGCATCGTCGTCCCGGTAGGGGCTCGACGCGGTTACGGCTTCGGGGCTCCCCCTGGGCATGGCAGTGTCCGCCTCGCACATCACAACGCTCATCCGTCGGCGAGACCGACTCTCGACGACCGATCAGTATGCGCGCCGGTTCGCGAGCCCCCACGGGTGGCGGCGATGTCGACCCGCTGGGGATGGACGACTACGGAGCTTTCACCCAGCGGTTCGGGAACCTGGTCCCGCAGACGCTGGGTCGTTGGGGCCTCGACGTTCGGGTCCGGACGGACCGCACGCGGTACCGCACTGGCCAGCCCGTCGAGGTGACGATCGAGATACGTAACCGACTCCCGGTCCCGGTCAACCTCGCCATCGAGGGCAAGCGACCGTGGGCCTGGGCGGTCGACGGGCACGTCGACGCGAGCGAGGAGCCCCTGCACGCCTCTCATGGTCGCAGTCGACTCGACCTGCGCGCCCGCGAGACGCTCCGGATCGACCAGGAATGGCACGGGCGGTTCAGGCGGCCCGGCTCGCCCACCCGGTGGGTCCTCGCGGGACCGGGCGTGTACGAGATCAGCGCGTACGTCCCCGCCGTCGGCGGTCGCGTCCAGGACTCGATCACGATCACCCTCGAGGCCTGAGGGG
>SLIW01000288.1 GCA_007135435.1 Natronomonas sp. | reverse complement strand
TCTTGGTCTCGAGGGGTCCGTCATCCACCAGCTGCTTCAGCGTATCGTAGACCGTGCGGCGGGGCCGGTCCACCGCGTCTGCGACCTCCGAGGTTGCCAGCGGTTCGTGCGGGCTGGCCTCGGTCTCGAAGACCGCCAGAATCTCGTCGCGGGTCACTCCCTGGTCGGAGGCCCCCATATCGCACGTATTCTGGCTCCTTTCCGATAGACGTTCCGCCGGTCGTGGTCGTCGTGCGGATGAGGTTACGAGCGGACGCGGCGTGGATGCTGACGTCCTCGTCCCTGTACTGTGGTTCTGAGGTTCTCGTTCACGATCTCACCCCGTCCCGGACTTTGCCTCGTTCTCAACGTCGCTGGTCCCCGACGTCGATCT
The DNA here is from genome assembly GCA_007135435.1 of Natronomonas sp. GTDB lineage: Archaea > Halobacteriota > Halobacteria > Halobacteriales > Haloarculaceae > Natronomonas. The sequence continues at coordinate 11,063 of SLIW01000288.1, read as the reverse complement.
GGCCGACGAACGAGGAGATCGTCCACATCTTGCCATCCGCACTCCAAGCGTTATCCGCCTCGACGCCGTAGTCGATCCATGGGACTCCTCCAGCGGAGCGACGCCGCCACGCGGTGGTTCTCGCTGCTCGCCCCAGGCTACGACGCGGTCGTGTCACAGCTGTTCTGGCCCGCCACTCTCCAGCGGGAGGGGCTCGAGCGGCTGGACCTCTCCGACGACGACACCGTCCTGGACGTCGGCTGTGGGACCGGCGAGACCGCGAGGCTCCTCGTTGGGCGAACGCGGTCGGTCCACGGCGTGGACCTCAGCGCCGAGCAGCTGGAGACCGCCGACGCGAAGGCACCGCTCGACGGCTGCGACTTCGTCCGGGGCGACGCGTGCTCGTTGCCGTACGCGGACGACAGCTTCGACCGGGTGGTCTCCGTGGGATCGGTGATGTACTGGGAAGACCCACGGGCGGTGCTGCGCGAGGTCGGTCGCGTGACGAGACCCGGGGGCGAGGTGCTCGTGATGGGGTTCAACCGGCGGCGGTCGTCGGTCGCCTCACCGGTCCGGAACGTCCAGGACGTCGTCAACGCGGCCCTCTTCTACCGCCACGGTCCGGAGGAGGCGACGGAGCTGTTCCGGTCGGCGGGCTGGACGGAGGTCGACAACGCCGTCACCGGCCCCGCCTGGAGCCCGTCGCTGGTGCTCGCGACGACCGCCCGGTGGCCGTCCGACGCGTAGGTCATCGAATGCGATGTCGACCGAAGCGGTCCGACTTGCAGGGCCACCTGAGCGGCCCGACCGGTTGGGCCTCCGGGGCGAGCAGCCCGCTCGCGTCTCAGCCACCGTCCGCGTAGGACGCTGCGAGGGACTCCAGCGCGTCGCGGTCCGTCGTCGTGTGGGGCGCGGTGAGCGGGGAGACGCTGATCCGCCCCTCGACGACGGCACGGCGGTCCGTGCCGGGCGGGTCGGGGACGTCGCCCTCGGCCATCCGTTGCCAGATCCGGTCGTGGATCTTCACCGTCCCGCCCTCGCGTTCCGCGTCCATCTGGTAGACGTGCGAGGGGTGGGTGACCTCCATCTCGGCGCGACCCTCCTCGGGGGGAAGCGGGGCGTTGACGTTGAGGTAATCGGCCTCGTCGAACACCCCGGCCGCGGCGGCGTGCTCGACGAGGTGGCGGACCGCGCGGGTCGCCTCGGTGAACTGGGCCACGTCGGGGGTGAACTCGTCGAAGGTGACGTCCCCGACGGGGAAGTACAGGGAGGCCGCGATGGCAGGGTAGCCGAAGAAGGCCGCCTCGACGGCGGCGGAGATGGTCCCGGAGCGCCCGAGGACGTACTCGCCGAGGTTGGCGCCCCGGTTGCAGCCGGCGACGACGAGGTCGGGCTCCAGCCCGAGGGCGGCGAGGCTCGCGACGACGCAGTCGGTCGGGGTCCCGTCGACCGCGTACCCGAGCTCGTGCTCGCGGAGCTCCACGGCCCGCGACAGCTGCCGGCCGACCGCGCTCTGGTCGTCCGCGGGCGCGACGACCGTCACGTCCGCGAGCTCGACGAGGGCGTCGTGGAGCGCGCGAATGCCGACGGCGTCGATGCCGTCGTCGTTGGTCAGCAGGATCTCCATACCGTCCACTCCCGCCCGCGTCGCAAAAGTTCACCGACAGCGGTCGACGGGGCGTGGTCGGCGTCCCTCGGTCTTCCCTCGGTCGTTCCGCGTGACGCTCGGGCGAACTGGACGTCGTTCGGGCGAGGCAGCCGCCGCTCACGCGAGCCGGTCGACGACCGTCTCGCCGTCGACGACGAGGTTGTACGCGTCCTCGTCGTCGTTCCAGAGGACAAGCACGTTCTCGAACCGCAGCAGGGCTCCGTAGGGGGCGTCCTCGAGGACCTCGTTCAGTGCCGACTCCCGCGTGAGGACGGCGTAGTGGTCGATGCGCTCGGAGCCGTCGCTCACCTTGAACAGCGGGTTCCCCCCGTCCGAGAGGTCTGGCGACAGCTTCAGCGCCACGAGGTCGATCCGCTCGGTGACGTGCCGGTCCATCTCGGCCATCCTGGCCACCCGGGACGGATCCGGCGTGTACTCGATCGCCCGCCGCCCGTCGAGACGGAGGGGCAGATAGGCGAACTGCGCGTCGACGTTCACGAAGGTCCCGCGGCTCGGGGCCTCTCCACCGGGTTCGCCGTCCCGTTCACCACCGCGGCTGCCCTCGTCGAGCCGGCGCTGGAACCCCGGCACCACCAGGTCTCGCTCGCGTCGGAAGGTCCATCCCCGGTCGGCGGGCTCGTGGTCGGGCCACAGACGTATCGTCGGCGCATAGACGGTCGTGTCATCCCGCCGGTCGACGAGCGCGCGCTCAACCTCCCGCAGGCGCGTGGCGGTCCGCTCCTCGGCGGGCGCCAATGCGAGCAGTGTTCCGTCGTCTGCCAGCACCTCGAGGTACCGGTCCAGGACGTCCGCTGGATCCTGGAGCTCCGAGACCACGTTCGCGAAGACCAGGAGGTCGAACGTTCCCTCCGGCGAGAACTCCTCGGCGCGTTCGCGGTGGATCGTGGCGTGGAAACTGGGCCGCGTCCCCTCGAGCAGGTGGTCGAGGACCGCGGCCGCCGGACTGGGTTCGACGGCGTGGTAGTCGACGACCGACGCCTCGGGGAGGTAGTCGTGGAGACCCAGCGCGGGCCCGCCGGTCCCGGCACCGACGTCGAGGACGCGGAGTCGGCGATCGAGGAGCCCGTCCGCCGCCAGGTCGTCCAGCACGTACTGGATCGCCGCGTAGTAGTCGGGGACGTGGTAGAGGGCGTACGCCAGCGCGGTCTCGTCGTCGTACTCGACGGGCTCGCCGGCGAAGTACTCGGTCTTCAGCCGGTCGATGCGATCCCGGAGGCGGTCGCCCGTCTCCCCGTCCGGCCACCCCGGCCCGAACCGGTCGACGAGCAGGTCCTCGAGCCGGCGGGCGTGCGCCTCCGGGAACGCCTCGAAGCCGCCGGTGCCGACCGTGTCGTCCGATTCGGGGGGCCCGCGGCGGGCCCACGGCTCGACCGGCTCCTCCGCCACGGGGACGAACGTCCCGTCGTCGCGCTCGCGGAGGCCGAGATCGAAGGCGTGCTCCCGGAGCGTCTGGCGGACGACCGCCGGGTGGGGCCGTCCCTCGACGTACTCGAAGATCTCCTCGGGGTCGATCGGCCGGACCTCCCGCAGGTAGCGGGCGGCGTCGATGATGCCCCCGGTGTCCGTCATCGTCCGGCCTCGGCGGCCTCCTCGTAGAGCCGGACGAAGGCCTCCCCATCGGCCGCAGCCAGCTCCCGGGCGGCCGCCGCGACCGCCTCGCCTCCCTCGAAGCGGTCCTGGATCTCGGCGTAGACCGACGGGCTGCCGTCGACGACCTGCTCGACGAGCCCGGCCAGCGGCTCCGAGACGGCGGTGTGGAACCGGGGATCGACCGGCTCGGCGGCCAGCGCGAAGGCGAGTACGGCGGTGTGGACCTTCGCCTGGACGGTCTCCATCGCCCGGTCGTGGGCCTCCGGGGTCGTCTCGAACACCCGGTTGCCCGCCGCCTCGAGCGACCCGCGGACCCGGTCGACGAGCGGCCCACCCCGGTCGACCACGACCGGGACGTTCCCGGGTGCGTTCGCGGGCGAGAACAGTGGGTGGAAGCTCGCGCGCTCCCGTCCATCGGCGTGCGCAGCGAGGGCCGCCACGGAGTCCTGCATCTCGCCGGAGACGTCCAGGACCGCCTCCCTGGCACGGGGTGCGTGCGTCCCGATCGCCTCCGGCACGGCCGTCATCGGGACCGCCACGCAGACCGCGTCGAACCGCTCGTCCGTGTCCGTCGGGACCGCCCGGACGTCGTCGATCGGCGGGTCGCCCATCCCGTCGAGTTCCGCGGCCGCAGCCTCGGCGACCCGGGGATCATGGTCGGCGAACGCGACGGCGTCGGCACCGCCGTTTCGGGCGAACCACCGCCCCATCTCCCCCGCACCGACGACGAGCAGTTGCATGCGCGCCGGTAGTCCCGCCCGTGGCAAAAGCCGTTCGTCTCCGCGAGTCCGTTTGATCGCCTCCCAAGGGTGGGAACGGTCATCCCGATCCGAAACGCGTCGCTCGGTGCATCGGATGGCGGCTCAGGGAAGGTCGTCGTCACACGGGGCTCGGAGCGGGGGTACGGGCCTCATCATCGCCGCCGCCGGGGGTAGGTCCCGGGGCACCATCAGCCTGTCTGCCTCGCTCGGTGACCGTGACCCGGTGGCGATGCCGACTGCTAAGGAGTCTCGGTCCGTAGACGACGTATGGGCGTCTTCGGATCGTGGCGGACGAAGTCGAGGCCTCGCGACCTCTTGCGGGTACTGGGGTTCGTGCTCCTGGTGAACGTCGTCGGCTCGGTCCCGGCGGTGGTGGGCGGCCCCGACAGTGCGTGGTTCCAGGCGCTGGAGAAGCCGTGGCTCTACCCGCCGCCGTTCGTCTTCGGCGTCGTCTGGACGATCCTCTTCACGCTCATGGGGATCGCGCTGTGGCTGGTCTGGCGAAGCGACGCCGACGCCGACGCCAGACGGGTCGCCCTCGGGCTGTTCGCGCTCCAGATGGTGTTCAACGTCGCCTGGACGCCGGCGTTCTTCACGTTCCAGTCGCCGACCGTCGCGCTGGGAATCATCGTCGCCCTCTGGATGCTGGTCGTGGCGACCATCCTGGCCTTCGACCGCGTCGACCGCCGGGCGGCGGCGCTCCTGATCCCGTACATCGCGTGGGTGACGTTCGCCATCGTGCTCAACGCCGAGTTCGTCCGGCTCAACTGACGGTCATTCGACGACCAGCGACTTCGCGTAGTCGGTGAGATTCTCGTGGCCGTCCTCGGTCACGACCACGAGGTCCTCGATGCGGACGCCGCCCACCGCCGGGTCGTAGAGGCCGGGCTCGACCGTGACGACGTGGCCGGCCTCGAGCTCGTTGCCCTGCTCCGAGAGCCGGGGGTACTCGTGGATGTCCAGGCCGACGCCGTGGCCCGTGGTGTGGATGAACCCCGTCTCGGTCGTCTCGTCGCTGCGCAGCGTCGGCAGCCCCGCGTCCTCGTAGACGTCGCAGACGGCGCCGTGGACCTCGCTGCCGAGGACGCCAGCCTCGATGGTCTCGAGGGCCGCCTCCTGGGCCTCGAGGGTCAGGTCGTACCACTCCCGGATGGTCTCGGAGGGCTCGCCCACGCAGAACGTGCGCGTGAGGTCCCCGAAGTACCCCGTCTCCTTCGAGCGGGGGAAGATGTCCACGATGATCGACTCCCCCGCCCGCAGCGGACCGGAGCCCCGGTCGTGGGGGTCGGCGGCGTCCGCGCCGCAGGCGACGATCGCCTCGTCGAGGGCGAAGCCGCGACGGAGGAGCTCGATCTCCACCTCCCGCTTGACCCGCTCGGAGGTCAGTGGCTCCCCGTCGTGGACGAGGATGCCGTCGCCGTCGTCGCCCTCGTCGCCGTCGTCGCCGTCGTGACCGTCGTCGACGTCGTCGCCGTCGTGACCGTCGTCGACGTCCGCCGCTCGGAGGAACTCCTCGACGAGGCCCATCGCCGCCTCGTTGGCCGCCTGCGCCGCCCGCACGTGTTCGATCTCCTCGTCGGTCTTGGTCGCCCTGATGATCTCGACGACGCCGTCGTAGTCCGCCTGGACTGTGACGCCCAGGTCGCGGAGGCCGTCGGCAGTCCCCAGCGGGAAGTCCGTCGGCGCGGCCACCGACTCGACGCCGTGGGCCTCCAGGAACGCGGCGAGCGTCCGGTGGCCGCCCTCGGTCGTGCCGTACTCCTCGAGGTTCGAGCGGTGGCCGTAGTCGGCGAGGCGTTCGACAGCCGCGGCCCGCGCCTCGCGCCGGGCGCGTCCGTACTCCAACGTGGAGACCAGCAGGGACAGCTCGCCCGTGTAGAGGCTGACGAAGGGGTCCGGCGCGGTGAACCCCGAGAGGTACCGCTGGTCGGAGTCCTCGCCGTCGGCCTCGACGAGGTAGCCGTCGAGGTCCTCCTCGTCGAGGAGATCGTCCAGCCGCGACAGGTCCGGGTCCATACGGGGGGAGGGCCCGGCGGGCACAAAGCCCTGACCCTTCAGCTCCTCTGCGCCGACAGCGTCCCTCCGGTAGCCTCTTTTCGGCGCCATCCGTCGGGGGCGACATGGACGTCACCATCTCGCCATCCCGGGTCCGGGGGACGACCCGGGCGCCCCCGTCGAAGAGCTACACCCACCGCGCGATCCTGGCGGCCGGCTACGGCGAGGGCGCGACGGTCCGGAACCCCCTCCTCAGTGCCGACACCCGCGCGACGGGCCGCGCCGTCGAGGCGTACGGGGGCTCGGTCGAGCGCGTCGACGAGGACCTCGCGGTGACCGGCTTCCGGGGGCGTCCGGAGACGCCGGCCGACGTGGTCGACTGCGCCAACAGCGGGACGACGATGCGACTGACGACCGCCACGGGCGCGCTCGTCGACGGTCTGACGGTGCTGACCGGGGACGCCTCGCTCCGGTCGCGCCCGCAGGGCCCGCTGCTCGACGCGCTCGGGCAGCTCGGGACCCGCGCCGAGTCCACCCGCGGCAACGGCCAGGCGCCCCTCGTCGTCGGCGGCGGGACGGCCGGCGGCCACGTTTCCATCCCGGGCGACGTCTCCTCGCAGTACGTCAGCGCGCTGCTCATGGCCGGTGCGGTCACCGACGACGGCGTGGAGATCGAGCTGACGACCGGGCTCAAGTCCGCGCCGTACGTCGACGTCACCCTGGAGGTGCTGGAGGCGTTCGACGTCGAGGCAGCGGTGCTGGGCGGCGACGACTCCGACGTCAGGGCGGGCGGCGCCGACGGGTTCCGCGTCCCCGGCGGCCAGTCCTACACGCCGGTCGACGGCGAGTACGACGTCCCGGGCGACTTCTCGTCGATGTCGTACCTCCTGGCAGCCGGTGCCCTCGCGGCCGACGACGAACTCGTCGTCGAGGGCGCCCGCCCGAGCGCCCAGGGGGACGCGGCCATCGTCGAGATCCTCGGGCGGATGGGCGCGGACGTCACCTGGGGTCGCGGAGCCGGACGGATCACCGTGGGGCGATCCGATCTCCGGGGCGTCGAGGTCGGCGTCGCCGACACGCCGGACCTCCTGCCCACCATCGCCGTCCTGGGCGCCGCCGCGGAGGGGACGACCCGCATCACCGATTGCGCGCACGTCCGGCTGAAGGAGACCGACCGGGTCGCGGCGATGGCGTCGGAGCTGGCGAAGATGGGCGTGGACGTCGAGGAGCGGGAGGCCGAACTGATCGTGCACGGCGGCGGGCTGACCGGCGCGACCGTCGACGGCTATCACGACCACCGCATCGTCATGTCCCTGGCCGTCGCGGGGCTGGTCGCCGACGGCAAGACGACCATCACCGGCGCCGAGCACGTCGACGTCTCATTCCCGGCGTTCTTCGACGTACTCGAGGACCTGGGCGCGTCGATCGAGCGGTAGCCGACCGCAGCACCGGCGTCCGTGGGGACTAGTCAGTCCTCCGGAGCCAGCGATAGCTCTCGCGGGCGACCGGCATCCCGTCGTAGATCCACAGCGCGATCACGAACACCACCAGGCCGAGGACGAGCATCGCGTACGGCGACTCGGGTCCCTGGCCGAGGACCTCCACGTACGTCTCGAGCGTCGACCAGAACCCGACGCCGAGCCCGTGACCGGACGGCCCTCCGGCCTGCCGGACCGGCCAGAGGATCCGGGCCACGGGGAAGTAACCGAGCTGCAGGTACATGGGGATCACGTCGGACGGCAGGTGGACGAGGTACCCGATCGAGAAGGCCCAGCCGGCTCGGGGCCATCCCCGCTGATAGGCGACGAACAGCACCAGCAGGGACAGCGGGACGGCGACGAAGATCGAGTGACCGATCGCGTAGCCGCTCTCGAAGACCCCGAACTCCCAGGCGAGCGGCTTGTCGATCAGGTCCGGGAGGACCGAGGCGAACACGACCACGACGGTCTCGCGGCCGGTCGGCGCCTCCCGGTAGACGGCGTGGACGAACAGCGAGTAGCAGATGTACCCGACGATCGCGTGCTCCCATGGCATCATCGATTCGTATAACCCTTCACGATTCGATTGCCGGCCAGCCCATCTTAGTAGGGGGCAGATACCGGTCGAAACCCTGCCATCGACTCGCAAAGAACCGCGACCGAAGACCCGCTATCGATGCGGAGCTCGTCGACCGATCCAGGGGTCCCACTGTGCACTCGTCCAGCTTTCTCCTGACAGCTCCGATCTCGATCGCGTACCCGTCCCCGGTCACCGGTGCTCGGTCCTGGCGAACGTGTGGGCACCGTTGCGGTGCTTCGTGCTCCCCGTGACCTGCATGAACTCGGCGTTCTCGCGGGCGGTCTTGAGGTCGTGGGCGCCGGCGTACGAGAGCCCCGAGCGGATACCGGCCGCGAACTCCGCGAGTTGAGGCTCCACCGCCCCGACGTACCTCGAGACCGCCTCGACCCCCTCGTCCGCGTGGACCTCGACCTCCTTGTCGGCGCGGTCCTCCGCGGCCGCCGCCGTCGACATCCCCCGCGACTGCTTGTGGAGCTCGCCGTCGACGTCGACGAGTTCGCCCGGGGCCTCCTCGCAGCCGGCGAAGAACCCGCCCATCATGACGGCGTCCGCGCCGACGAGCAACGCCTTCACGGCGTCCCCGGAGGTGCGGATGCCGCCGTCGGCGACGATCGACACGCCCCGTGCGCGCCCCTCGGCCACGCAGCGCTCGACGGCCGTGAACTGCGGGACGCCGAAGCCGGTGACCTCCCTGGTGGTGCAGTGCGAGCCCGGCCCGACGCCGACCTTCACGCAGTCCGCGCCCGCCGACGCGAGATCGGCCACGCCCTCGCGGGTCACCACGTTGCCGGAGCACACCGGCGTCTCCGGGAACTCGTCGGCCAGGACCCGGGTCGCCTCGATGGCTCGCTCCAGGTGTCCGTGGGCGACGTCGACGACGAGCATCGCCGCACCGGCGTCGACGAGCGCGGCGCCGCGCGCCTCGTAGTCCTCGGCGAGGCCGATCGCCCCCGCCACCGGGTGCCCCTCCTCGGCGACGTCCCGGACCATCGCCGCCTGTTCGTCGACGGGGAGGAACCGGTGGATCACGCCCATGCCGCCCGCCTCGGCGACCGCCCGGGCCATCGCCGTCTCGGTGACGGAGTCCATCGCGGCGGAGAGGACGGGCAGCGACAGCGCCAGGCCGTCGGCTAGCTCGGTCGTCAGGTCGACGTCGTCGCGGCTGTCGACCGGCGATCGTCGGGGGACGAGCAACACGTCGTCGTACGAGAGTCCCGTTTCGTCGGGCATACGCAAACCCTTCGCGCATAGTCGGTTCGGAGGGATAAGCCCGTCGAACGCGGAAGTTCACCGGTCGTGGACGCCACCATCCGTCCCATTCACCGTCCCCATCCACAGCGGACCTAGCCAAAGCCCGTCCACCGGAGACCTGCCGGCCGCGTCGAGGCACTGCAAACGCTAAACCCCTGGCGTCCCGAGGGGTGAGCGATGAACGGAAACCGCTTCGGTCGGCTCTTCCAGGTCACCACCTTCGGCGAGAGCCACGGCGAGGCGATGGGGGTCACCGTCTCCGGGTGTCCGGCGGGCGTCGAGCTCGACGAGGAGGCGATCCAGTACGAGCTGGACCGCCGCAAGCCCGGCCAGTCGCAGATCACCACCAGCCGCGGCGAACCGGACGAGGTGTCCATCAGGTCGGGCACCCAGGACGGCTACACCACGGGGACGCCCATCGGGATGGTCATCCAGAACAAGGACGCCCGCTCGAAGAAGTACGAGCCCTTCGTCACCGCCCCGCGGCCCAGCCACGGCGACTTCACCTACTCGGCGAAGTTCGGGACCCGCAACTGGGGCGGCGGCGGGCGCTCGTCAGCCCGCGAGACGGTCAACTGGGTCGCCGCGGCCGCGATCGCCAGGCAGGTCCTCGCACAGAGCGACCACGACGTGGAGATCAAGGCGCACGTCAACCAGATCGGCGACATCGCGGCCCCGGAGGTGACCTTCGAGGAGATGCTCGAACACACAGAGGAGAACGAGGTGCGGTGTGCCCACCCCGAGACCGCCGCGCGGATGCGCGAGCGGATCGACGACTACCAGCGGGAGGGCGACTCGATCGGGGGATCGATCTACTTCGAGATACGTGGCGTCCCCCGGGGTCTGGGCGCCCCCCGCTTCGACGCGTTCGAGGCGCGACTCGGCCAGGCGATGCTGGCGGTCCCCGCGACGACCGCCTTCGAGTTCGGCCTGGGGAGGGACTCGCGCACCTACAGGGGCTCGGAGCGCAACGACGACTGGACCTTCTACGAGGGCGCCCGCGAGGAGATCGTCGCCGAGGAGGGCGATCCCGTCCCCGTCGAGAACGACCACGGCGGCCTCCAGGGAGGCATCACGACCGGGCTGCCGATCTACGGCGAGGTGACCCTCCACGCGCCGACCTCCATCCCGAGCGAACAGCAGACCGTCGACTGGGAGACCGGCGAGGTGATCGACGACGCGCAGGTCATCGGCCGACACGATCCGGTCCTCCCCCCTCGTGGGGTACCCGTCGTCGAGGCGATGCTGTACCTGACGGTCCTCGACTTCATGCTCCTCGGCGGCCGGATACATCCCGACCGGCTCGACGGCCGCTCGGGGGCGTACGCCACCGACTACCACCCGGAGAACCCGCGAGGGGAGTAGGACTCCCATCCGGAGACCCCGCGAGGGGAGTCGGTCGGTTCCCACCCGCCGATCGACCCGATGACGATGACCGTCTGCGAGCACACGGGCGTGGCCCTCTCCCCCGACCGCGGCAGGCACTCCGCGCTCGGATCAGTCCTCTGATCCCGGCTCGACACTGAGCTGTTCGGTATCCCCCCGGTCCCTCTCGGACGTGGGCGCCTCCCCGTCGGACGGGGCGTCGAGGCGGAACCCGCCTTCCTGGCGAGGGACGTGCGACCGCTGTGGGAAGGGGATCGAGATGCCCTCCCGGTCGAACGCCTCCGTGATCGCGGCGATGACGTCGGTGCGAGCCCGCAGGACCCGACGGCGGGCGGGATCTTCGATCCAAAACTGGACCTCTAGGACGACGGCGG
>SLIW01000399.1 GCA_007135435.1 Natronomonas sp. | reverse complement strand
GGTCCCGAGCCGGATGATCCAGCGATTCCAGGACCCCTGGTCCCAGGGTCCAGCGGGCCAGAGTCCAGCGGGCCAGAGTCCAGCGGGCCAGAGTCCAGCGGGCCAGAGTCCAGCGGTCGGTGGATCCCCGTCGCCGTCGATCAGCGCATCGCGATGTACGTGTGGGTGTCCTCGACGCCGTCGAGGCCCTGGACGTTGCTGGCGACGACGTCCCGGACGTCCGCGGGGGAGTCGACGTCGACCTTCGCGATGATGTCGACGTCGCCGGCGACGATGTGTGCCGAGACCACGCCGTCGATCGCCTCGATGTCGTCCTTCAGCCGGTCGGCCTCGCCGGTGTGTGCCTTCACCATGAGATAGGCGACGACCATCAGGACCCACCCCTCGCGACGGCCCGCGAGGCGTCGCCGACGAGGATCTGCTCGACCTCGTGGAGGACGTCGAAGTCGGCGATCGCGACGACCCGGTCGCCCGCCTCCAGGGACGCGTCGGCGTCGGGCAGGACGAGCTGGCCGTCCGCCTTGCCGAACGCGAGCACGCGTGCGCCGGCGGGGAGCTCCAGCTCCGCCAGCGAGTAGCCCTTCATCGGCGACTCGGGGGTGATCGTGAGCTGGACCAGCTGGAGGTGGCGGGCGATGTCGGCGACGGCCCGGACGTTGCCTCCGACGAGGGCGTTCTTGGCGGCCACGGCACCCAGCCGCTCGGGGTAGACGACCTCGTCGACGTCGGAGGCGTACTTCGAGACGGCGTACTCGTGAGCGTCGTCGTCGATGCGGAGGACCGTCCGGCAGCCGTGGGCCTTCCCGATCATGCAGGCGATGAAGTTGACGACGAGATCCCCCGACAGCGCGGCCAGGCCATCGGCGCCCTCGAGGCCCTGCGCGAGGAGGGTCTCCTCGTCGCTGCCGTCGCCCTGGACCACGTCGAAGCCCTCCTTCTCGAGCCGGTTGACCTTCGTCTCGTGCGGCTCGATGATCACGACCTCGTGGTCCTCGTCCCGCAACACCCTGGCGGTGCGCATCCCGACCCGGCCGGCGCCGACGATGACGAATCTCATGGACACCCGTAGGGCGAGCGCGCCCAATAATGTTACTGCGTGTCACGGCAAGACGTGCGGCGCGACCGGACGGGGCGAAAATCGGTGCCGGACCCGGGGAGGCCCCGCCGGACGCGGAGGGGGAGCGGCCCCGGAACCGAGGGGGGTCCGCCGGAACCGGGGGCAGCTGTACCGGCATCGGGGGTAGACACGCCAGACCTGGGGGAAACCGCGCCGCCATCTGGCGAGGAGCCACCCCAGACCGAGGCGGGAAAGCTTTTTCGTCGCCGTGGGTCAACTGTTACCATGGTTCGTGCGTTCGTGATGGTCAAGGCGGGGACCGGACACGCCGAGGAGTTGCTCGAGCGGATCGTCGACCTCGACCACGTCGCCGACGCGAACATCGTCGCCGGCGACTTCGACCTGATCGTCGAGGCAGAGGCAGAGGAGGTCTACCACCTCATCAACTCCGTGGCGACGCGGATCCGCAGCTTCGACGACGTGACGGACACCAAGACCTACGTCTGCCTGGAGTAGCCGTCGGTACCCGCCCGGCCCGGAACGAACGCCCGTCGCGTCACCCCGGTGGCCGACCTGGGGACGTCCCGCGTTTCGGGATTCCGAGCGACCGGATGGCCGTCTAGTCGGACGGATAGCGCCTAGTCGTACGGATCGCCGTGCCGCTCCAGGGACGCACCCAGCTCCGCCCGCTGGGCCTCCAGGAGCGGCGGGACCGGAGGCGCCGGCGCTGGCTGGACGTGGCCACGGTCACCCGAGCAGGTCCGAGACCACCCGCTCCACCGACGCGACGACGTCCTCGGGCGGGCGGGTGGCGTCGATCCGGACGAACCGCTCCGGTTCGGCCTCGACGAGCCGCTCGTAATTGTCGCGGACCCGCTCGAGGTACGCCGCCGTCTCGAACTTGTTCGTCGCGCCCGCGCGCGCGGCGCCCGTCTCCGGGGGGACGTCGAAGTACAGCGTCGCGTCCGGCGGCCGGGTGAACGGGGCGTGGACGCCCCGGACGTACTCCAGCGGGCGCTGGATGGTTCCCTCGATCGTGAGGGTCGCCCCCTGGTAGGCGTACCGCGAGTCGGAGTACCGGTCGGAGACGACGACCTTGCCGTCTTCGAGGGCGGGTCGGACCACCCGCGAGAGGTGGTCGGCGTGGTCGGCGGTGTACAGGAAGAGCTCGGCGATGGGGTCCGCGTCGTCGTCGGCGATCGAGCGCGCGACCGCCTCGCCGTACCACGAGTCGGTCGGCTCCATGGTGAACACCGTCCCGTCGGGGGAGAGGACGTCCTGCAGCGCCTCCCAGGCCGTCGTCTTCCCGCTCCCGTCGATCCCCTCCAGCGTGATGAGCATGGTCCGTGTGCCGGGGTCGGAGCGACGGCATATGAGTGGTGGTGTCTCCTGCCGGGCGCGTCGGGGCGTCGTCCTCCCTCCTGTCCCGTACCCAGCCGGCCTGCCGGCTCCCGTCGCCGGATGGTCTGTCGGTTCCCGTCGTCGGGCCGGCTGCCTGTCCGAACGAGGACGGGCTGTCCACCGCAGCACGGATGGCTGTTCGTGGTGACCGACGAGCGGAACGGAACCGGCTGCAGGGGCGTACAGCAGGACCGCCGGGATCACTCGACCCGTTCGCGCTTGTCTGGTCTCGTTCCCACCGATGACGGGCACGTTCGGGGGCGACGGCGGTGTCTCTGCCGACTCGAGCCGTTGGGATCCGGCTGCCCACTGCAGAATCGGTCGCCGCCGACGTCACTCACTCGCGCCGAGGACGGCTTCCCCAACGACCGTCGCGGTTGCGCAATCGATGCCAGATATTTGATATTGATAGAATTACGGTAACGATACGACCTGGTGAACGAATCTCCGGTCGAGGCAACCTCCTGCGATTCC
>SLIW01000477.1 GCA_007135435.1 Natronomonas sp. | reverse complement strand
CACGTCTGTCTCGACTGCGCGAAGCGCGAGCTCGAACGCGAGGCGAACTACCGCGGGCTGCGGTCCGGCGCCCGCGACCGCCTGGAGGCGCTCCTCGTCGAGGTGGGCGACCTCGAGCGCGTGGCGAACCTGCTGTCCGGCCAGCTCGACCCCGAGCTGACGAAGTTCGACGAGATCAGCGCGACCACCGACGAGATCGACCCCGTCTCGACCGCCGACCTCGACGTCCACCCGGACCTGCTGTCGACGCTGCGGGGCTACGACGAGCTGCTGCCGGTCCAGAGCCTGGCCGTCGAGAACGGCCTGCTCGAGGGCCGCGACCAGCTCGTCGTGAGCGCGACGGCCACGGGGAAGACGCTCGTCGGCGAGCTCGCGGGCATCGACCGCGCCCTGAAGGGCGAGGGGAAGCTGCTCTTCCTCGTCCCGCTGGTCGCGCTCGCGAACCAGAAGCACGAGGACTTCCGCGACCGCTACGGCGACCTGCTCGACGTCACGATCCGGGTCGGCGCCTCGCGGATCCGGGACTCGGGCCAGCGGTTCGACCCGGACGCCGACGTCGTCGTCGGGACCTACGAGGGGATCGACCACGCGCTACGCACCGGTCGCGACCTCGGCGAGATCGGCACCGTGGTCATCGACGAGGTCCACAACCTCGGGGAGGACGAGCGGGGCCACCGTCTCGACGGGCTCGTCTCCCGGCTCGGCCACTACTGCGAGACGAACCGGTGTGACACCCAGTGGGTCTACCTCTCGGCGACGGTCGGCAACCCCGGCGAGCTCGCCGGGAAGCTGGGCGCCCACCTCATCGAGTTCGAGGAGCGCCCCGTGCCGATCGAGCGACACGTCACCTTCGCCGACGGACCCGAGAAGGTGGACATCGAGAACCAGCTCGTCCGGCGGGCGTTCGACACGACGTCCTCGAAGGACTACCGCGGCCAGACCATCATCTTCACCAACTCCCGGCGACGCTGTCACGAGATCTCCCGGCGGCTCGAGTACGCGTCAGCGCCGTACCACGCCGGGCTGGACTACGGCCGCCGCAAGAAGGTCGAACGCATGTTCGGCGACCAGGAGCTCGCGGCGGTCGTGACCACGGCGGCGCTCGCCGCGGGGGTCGACTTCCCCGCCTCGCAGGTGATCTTCGACTCGCTGGCGATGGGCATCGAGTGGCTCTCCGTCCAGGAGTTCGAGCAGATGCTCGGCCGCGCCGGCCGCCCCGACTACCACGACGCCGGGACGGTCTACCTGCTCGTCGAGCCGGACTGCACCTACCACAGCTCGATGGAGATGACCGAGGACGAGGTCGCGTTCAAGCTCCTGAAGGGCGAGATGGAGCCCGTCGTCACCCGCTACGACGAGACCGCCGCCGTCGAGGAGACGCTCGCCAACGTCACCGTCGCCGGCAAGGGCGCCAAGCGCCTCAACGACCGCATGGTCGGCGAGGTGCCGACGACCCACGCCGTCGGCAAGCTGCTGGAGTACGGCTTCATCGACGGCTTCGAGCCGACGCCGCTGGGCCGCGCGGTCACCGAGCACTTCCTCACCCCCGAGGTGGCCTTCGCCATGCTGGACGCCGTCCGCCGTGGCGTCGACCCCTACGAGCTCGTCGCCGAGATCGAGCTGCGAGACGCCCACTGACGGGACTCGCATTACTCGTTCCTCCACCGCTTATTCGCTGATCTGCGAGAGCTGACGTATCTGGCTCGCTGCCCCGCAGGAGCCGAGATGACTGGCTCCCCATCCCGTAAGAGCCAACATCGCTGGCACTCCAGGGTCGGGTATGATCGGCATCGTCGGGGGCGGGTTCGCGGGGCTGGCGGCCGCTTACCGCCTGCAGGAGGCGGGCCACGAGGTCCGCGTCTTCGAGGCCGCAGACCAGGTCGGCGGCCTCGCCGCGACCTACGAGACCCGCGGCGACCGGATCGAGCGGTACTACCACCACCTCTCGCGGACCGAGGAGACCATCGTCGAGCTCGCCGGGGAGCTGGGGCTCGGCGACCGCGTCGAGTGGCGGATCGGCGAGAACGCCTACTACGTCGACGGCGTCGTCCACCCACTGGACACGCCCTGGCAGATCCTCGCCTACCCGCACCTCTCGCTGTACGGCAAGTTCCGGCTGGGGATGCTCACCCTCGGGATCGACCTCCGCGGCGGTCGCCCTCGACGGGACGCCTACGCGGACCTCGAGGCGTTCGAGGACGTCCCCGTCCGGGAGTTCCTCCTCGAACACACGACCAGGGGCGTCTACGAGTACTTCTTCGAGCCGCTCCTCGACGCCAAGTTCGGCGACCGGAAGGACGACGTCTCCGCCGCGTGGCTCCTCGGGCGGATCCGGTTCCGGGGCGAGCGGGACCCCCTCCGCGGGGAGGTCCTGGGCTACCTCGACGGCGGCTTCGGCGTCCTGGTCGACGAGCTGGTCGAGGCCGTCGGCCGGGAGAACATCGAGACCGGCTCGTACGTGACGGACCTCGAGTACGCAGACCCGCCCGACCCCCCTCCGATCGTCGACGCCGACCGAACCGGTGTCCACGAGACCGCTGGAGGGCCACGTCGAGCCGACGGCGTCGGGGATGGCGGCGCAGCCGGCGTCGGCGACGAGGCTGCTGCCAAGGCCGGCGATGGCCCCGCTACTGGCCTCGGCGACGGCGCTGATGCGGGTGGCGGCGATCGTGCTGCCCAGGACGTCGACCACGACCACACATCCGGCTCAACCTACGGCTCCACCACCGGTTCGACCCCCGATCGTGCTCGCGGACCGGTCGAGTCGCTGACCGTCGCGAGGACCCACGACGACGGCGAGCGGACGACGGAGTCGGTCGACGTCGACGCGGTCGTGGTCGCGACGATGCCTGACGTCCTCGAGTCGCTGACCGGGTACGACTGCGGGATCGACTTCCAGGGGTCCGTCTGTGCCGTCGTCTCGATGGACGAGCCGCT
>SLIW01000510.1 GCA_007135435.1 Natronomonas sp. | reverse complement strand
GTCAGCTCGAGGGTCGTCTCCGCGCGCCCCGGCTCGATGGACTGGAGTTCGACGCCGATCAGCTCGCAGTAAGGATCGGCGTCGATACGCCGACGGAGCGCTTCCGCGACGCTCGCCTCCTCGGGACTGTCGCTCGCCTCCTCGGGACTGTCGCTCGCCTCCTCGGGAACGTCGCTCATGGCCACGCGCTACGCGACGGGGTGAGAAAACCTTCCGGTCGCCCGGGGCGAGCCCCGCTCGATCCGAACACGTGACGGAAAAATATCATACACGTTGGTCAACGTTTATGACGGGGGGCCGGTATGAGTGTCTATGGCACGTCGAAACACGGCACGGCTGGGCGTCTCCCGCCGGACGATGCTGCGCGCTGCCGGCGGTCTCGGGCTGGTCGCCGGAGGCTCGATCGCCGGGTGCGTCGGCGAGTCGCCGGTGGCCGACGACGAGGAGGTCGACTTCGACACGGTCCAGTTCGGGGTCCTCGAACCGTTCACGGGGGACTTCGCCGCACTCGCCGAGGAGCGCCACCAGGGCGAGTTGCTGGCGATCGACCACGTCAACGAGAGCGACGAGTACGACTTCGAGATCGAGTACGAGGACTACGACACCCAGCTGAACGCCGAGGACGGGGTGCAGGCGGCCAACCAGGCGATCGAACGGGACGGCGCGAGCTTCCTGACCGGCTGTATCTCCAGTTCGGTCGCGCTGGCGATCAACGAGGTCGCGCTGGCGAACGAGGTGGTCTACACCCCGGGGGCCGCCGACGTCTCGATCACGGGCGAGAACTGCAACGAGTACGTCTTCCGCTTCGAGACGAACACGGCCCAGATCGCCGAGGTGATGGCGCAGTGGACCGTCGATAACCTCGGCGATCGAATCATGTACTCCGTCGCGGACTACGCGTACGGTCACTCGGTCAAGACCGAGTTCGAGCGACGGATGGAGCGGCTCAGCGACGGCTACGAGGACGTCGAGACGGTCCAGCCCGACCTGGCAGCGGAGGACTTCGAGGCGTTCATCTCCCAGCTGATGGGCCACGCGGACGAGGCGGACGCGCTCGTGATCGGGGCGACCGGGGGTCACCTCGTGCGGTTGCTCGCCCAGGGGTTCCAGCGCGGGCTCCACGAGGAGATCCCGATCGTGACGACGACCGCCTCGTTCTTCGTCGTCAGGGCGGGCGCGGGCGAGGCGGCCTACGACGTCTACAGCGGGACCCGGTACATCCCGGGCCTCGACACCGGCAACAACCAGGCGTTCGTCGAGGCCTACCAGGAGGAGTACGGCGAACTGCCCGACAACTTCTCGCGGGTCGGCTACGAGTCGATCCGCATGGTCGCGAACGGCATCCAGGAGGCGGGATCGCGTGACCCGACCGTGGTGAAGGACGTCCTCCCTGGCATGGTCCACGAGACGATCTTCGGCGACGTCGAGTTCCGCGAGTGTGACCACCAGTCGACGAACCCGGTCTGGATGGGTCGGAACGTCGCGCCGGACGACGGCGAGATCGCCGACGTCGAGATCCTGACCGAGCTCTCGGGCGACGAGGCCATCCCGCCCTGCGAGGAGACCGGCTGCGACCTCTAGACGGGCCGACGAGGTCGCATCATGGTCGCAGGGATCCTACAGCAGCTGTTGGACGGACTGACGGTCGGGTTGATCTACGTCCTGCTCGCCGCGGGCCTGTCGGTGATCTTCGGCGTCATGCACGTCATCAACTTCGCCCACGGGGAGCTGTTCGCCCTGGGAGCGTTCTTCGCGGTGTCGCTCATCGCGCCCCTCGGCGGCGGTCCGGGGTTCGTCGCCGCGATCGTCGTCGCGCCGTTGCTGGTCGGGATCGTCGGGGTCGCGATGGAGCGGTACGCGGTGCAGCCGCTCTACGGGCGGAACCCGCTGTACCACATCCTCCTGACGTTCGGGTTCGTCATCGTCATCAACGACCTGATCTTCCTCATCTGGGGGACCCGGCCGCGCAACGTCGCGACGCCGGAGCTCATCAGCGGCACGGTCACCCTGTTCGGCGCGAGCTTCAGCCGGTACAACTTCTTCATCATCGTCTTCGGGAGCCTGCTGGCGATCGGCGTCTGGGCGATCCTCGAGTACACCAGGTTCGGGCTGATCATCCGTGCCGGCTCCCAGGACCGCCAGATGGTCCGGAACCTCGGGATCGACATCGACGACTACTACTCGCTGGTGTTCGGCCTCGGGGCCGCGCTGGCCGGCGTGGCGGGCGTCATCCTCGGCGGCCGCACGCAGGCCGTCCCGGAGATGGGGATGGGGATCATCATCCCCGCGTTCGTCATCGTGGTCCTCGGCGGCCTCGGGAGCTTCAAGGGAGCGGTCGCCGGCGGACTGCTCGTCGGCGTGCTCCAGGAGTCGATCCTCCGACCCTACGTGCCCGCACTCGAGGGGATGGTGATCTTCCTCCTCATGATCGCCGTCCTGCTGATCCGCCCGCGGGGGCTCTTCGGCACGGAGTTCCAGGAGGGCGGAGGCGAGTTGCTCACCGGCACCGGCGGTGGCCTCCTCGCACACGACACGCGGGTGAAACTCGGGATCGCCATGGTGGTGCTGCTCGCGCTGGTCCCGCTGGGGGCCGGCTGGCTGTACTCCTCGTTCGTCGTCACCCTGCTGATCCGGGTCCTGATCTGGGGGCTGTTCGCGCTCTCGCTGGACTTCGTGATGGGCTATACGGGGCTCGTGTCGCTCGGACACGCGCTCTTCTGGGGGCTCGGGGCGTACATCGTCGGGAGCATCCTGACGAACGTGACGGGCTCGGCCTTCGTGGCGGTCGCGGTCGCGCTGCTCGGCGGGGCGGCGGTCGCGTGGGTCGTCGGGTACCTCTCGATCCGGGTCCACGGGGTCTACTTCGCGATGATCACCCTGGGGTTCGCCGAGCTCTACTACAACATGCTCTACCGGATCGACGGGTGGGCCGAGAGCGT
>SLIW01000475.1 GCA_007135435.1 Natronomonas sp. | reverse complement strand
GGCGACGTACACCAGACTCCCGACCAGGAGCAGGACGCCGATCGGGAGCAGCCAGGCGAACATCGTCATGAGCAGGCCGCTGGCCTGGATCCCGACGGCGATCAGGATGACCGGCCCGCAGCAGACCGTCCCCGAGAGGAGCGCCGGGAGGGAGGCCAGGAGCCCCGACCCCGCGCCGATCCCGCACGAGCGGGGCTGGACGACCGCGAGGTACGTGAGCCCGAGGCTGAGCCCGACCAGGACGGCGAGGACCAGCCCGATCGAGATGTTGATCGGCGAGACCAGGAGCCGGAGGACGCCCGTGTCGAGGACGGCGATCGCCTCGAACGAGGCCGGCCCGGTCCGCCGGAAGACCTGCTCGAGGGGGTCCGGGACCACGAGGAGCCCGGGGGAGACGTCGGTTCGCACCGAGAGGTCCCGTGCCGCCCACAGGTAGCCCAGGAGGTACGCGACGGTGACGACGCCGGCGACCGCCAGGGAGTCCCGTCGTCGGAGCACGAGCGCGACCGCTCGCCACGTCTCGGCGGCCCGTCCCCCGACGTCGGGGAGGCGCCGGAGTGCGGTGCTCATCCGTGGACGACCGTCGAGGGGTAGTAGCCGTACCACGCCAGCCACATCGCGTCGAAGGCGATCTGCCGCTCGAGCGGGAGCGAGTCCGGGGCGTACGCCTCGCCGTCCACGGCGTACTCGCCGCCGTCCGCGGTGACCGCCACCCCGTCGGGGTTCCGGTAGACGAAGCCGGTGTCCAGCTCGGGGTCGTAGACCGTCACGTGCGGAACGCCACCCACGTCGCCGTCGACGACCGGCTCGTCCCGCAACGCCTCCTTCGGCACGGCCATCGCGCCGTCCTGGTTCCTGGCCCCGATGACCACCTCCTTCGGGTGGAAGCGGTCGTCCTGGGTCAGCGTGGGGAACACGGTGCTCTCGTTCTCGTAGTAGCCGCTCGGCGGGTTGTAGGCCCCGTAGGGGTCGCGCCCGTAGTTCCGCGCGAAGCCGGTGTCCTCGGTGAGGACCACCGTGTCCGGGTGGGTCTCCCGCCACCGCTCCCAGGTGGTCCAGATCACCTGGAACTCCTCGAGGTACGCGCCCTCGTTCGGGCCGGTGATCCCCCGGGCGAGTATCTGCGGCCACCAGCCCTCGTCCTCGCGGTCGAACATGACGAGGTTCGTGTTGATCAGCTGCCCGGAGACGCCGAACTCGGTGTCGCCGCGGTAGAACCCCTGGGCGGTCCCGGTCAGCGGACAGTACGTCACCGCGCCGGGCACGCCGCCGATCTCGTCGTTGACGATCTCGTGCCACACCAGGATGTGCTGGGGGTAAGCCTTGGCCTCGCCCTCCAGCGCGACGCCGAAGACGGGATCGCCGTCGTCGAGGTTCCCCGGTGGGTCGTCGGCCGGGGCGAACACCGGGTCGTCGATGGACGGGATCCCGTCCGGCGCGGGCCCGCCCGACCGGGAGGCGTCGACGAGCTCCTCGATCGTGTAGTCCTCCGGGAGGCGACGATCGGCCGTCGGTGGGGCCCCCTCGGTCGGCGAGGCGCGCTCTCCGTCATCGCCCTCACCGCCGTTCCCCCCGTCACCGTCGCCGCCGGTGTCCGCTTGGTCGCTGCCAGCGTCGTCGGACCCGACCTCGGACCCCACGCCCGTACAGCCCGCCACGAGCACGACGCCGCCGCTCCCGACGGCACCGAGGAACCGACGCCTGGTGGGTGTTTGCATACCTCCAGTTGGGTGGTCGGCGTGAATAACGGTACTCGGGGTGTGTGCGTCCCTCACACAAACACGAAAGCGGATCGCCGGCCGATCGGCACTCCGTGGTCGAGACGGGCAGGGTATGCACGCCGGTCGTCCTCGAGGATTCGGGCTACTGGAACCGGACGCCGAGGTCGTGCAGCCCGTCGTTCTCCCGGGCGATGTTGACCAGGAGGGGGGTGATCGCCTCGACCTCGGGGGCGTTCGCGAGCCCGCCGGCGTCGAGCGGGCGCAGCCCCTCGATCTCGCGGGCGAGGTCGGCGACGATGCCCTTGGCGTCCTCGTCGTCGCCGAAGACGAGGGTGTCCCACGCGAACTCCTTGTCGAGGTCCGCCAGGCCGCCAGCCGGGAGGTTGTGGAAGGCCCCGACGACCGGCACGCCGGCCGGGGCGGCGTCGGCGGCCAGCGCCGAGACGCTACCGGCCGACGGCGGGTTGTAGTGGAGCCCCGCCTCGTCGCGTTTCATGCCGACCGCGGGCGTGACGAGGATCGTCTCCTCGTCGAGGCGGTCGGCGACCGACTCGATCGTGTCCACCAGGTGGTAGGCGGGCACCGAGAGGACCACCACGTCGGCGCGATCGGCAGCCATCTCGTTGGCGAAGCCCTTGAGGTCGGTCTCGACCCCACGGCTGTCGAGTTCGGTCTCGTACTCCGCGGCCTTCGTCCGGGCCCGCTCGGGGTCCCGCGAGCCGATCAGGACCTCGTGGCCGGTGTCGAAGCCCCACCGGAGCGCGAGGCCCTGTCCGATGTCGCCGGTCCCTCCCAGGAGCGCGATTCGCATACCCGATGGAGGACCGACCGGGGGTTAACCGTTGGGTGTCCGGAGAGGGTTGCCTTCGACCGTGGGCGGTGTCGGAACGACTGTAGGCGCGACCGGCCCAGTGCCTGCACCGGCAGGGAGGGTCGACCGTGGATCCGGTATCCGGGAAGCGGAGTGTCGAGGCGGTCGACCGTGGAACCGTTTATTGGCGATAGCCGACCTTACGGACCGGGTCATCGGGTCGAGAGACCATGAGTTCCCTCTCGAAAACGTGAAGGTATTTATAGTCCTTGTCCAATGGTTCGGGTATGCCACGAGCTGAAGACATCGATAGACGAACGTTCCTGCAATATGGGGGGACCGCGGCCGTCGCCGCGAGCAGCGTCGCGCTCGCCGGGTGCCCGGCCGACGAACCGGCCGACGACGTCG
>SLIW01000379.1 GCA_007135435.1 Natronomonas sp. | reverse complement strand
TGCCCGAGGAGGACAGCGTCGCCCTCCCCGCCGAGGGGGAGACCGCCACCTGGGGCGACGACGACGGCGTCGACGAGGCCCGGACCGTGACGATCGCGGTCCCCCGATTCACCCACGCGTCGAACGTCACGGACGTGGAGCCCCTCGCCCGGACCCCCGGCGTCCGGGTCCGGTTCGTCCCCCTCGAGGCGCAGCTCCCGGGCGCCGACGGCGAGCGCGATGCCGATGCCGACGCTGGTCGCGACGTAGGCCCCGACGCCGGTCCTGACGCCGGTCCCGACGCCGGTCCCGACGCCGTCCTCCTGACCGGCACGAAGAACACCGTCGACGACGCGCTGGCGGCCAGGGAGGCCGGACTCTACGGGGAGCTCCGGGCGTTCGTCGCGGCGGGACGGGGACCCGTCGTCGGGCTCTGCGGCGGCTACCAGCTGCTCGGCGAGCGGCTGACGAACGCCGCCGTCGAGGGCACGGGCGACCGCGAGGAGGTCCCCGGCGCCGGCATCCTGCCCGTCGAGACCCACTTCTCGCGGCGGAAGACCGTCGCGGCGGTCGAACGCGACCTGCGTGGCCGTGGGCCGCTGGCCGGCGCCGAGGGGCCCGTCACCGGCTACGAGATCCACGTGGGCGACACCGAGCTGCTGGACCCGGTCGAGCGACCGTTCGCGGACGAGGGCGCCGTCGTCGGCGACGTCCTCGGGACGTACCTCCACGGCCTCTTCGAGAACCGGCTGGCCCGGGAGGCGTTCGTCCACAACGTCTACGAATCCGCCGGGCGGACCAGACCCGAGACGACGGGGGAGACGCAATCGCCGTACGACCGGGCTGCCGACCTCGTGAGCGACGTCGACCTCCGGCCGCTCGGTCTCGAGTCGCTCGGTCTCGAGTCGCTCGGCCCCGACGCGTGAGACGGTGGCGGTCCTCGGGGATCGGGTCCGTCGATTCCGAACCGGCACGCCAGCGTCGACCGCACGTCGACCGGATGGTCAAGCGCCCGTTTGAGGTTACGGAAGGCCCATCCACGTCGGGTGACAACCGGCGAACATGACGACGCACGGTCCCGACGCGGAGGTGAGCCCACCCGGCGGAGCGAGACGCGATATCGAGGCGAAGGCGGCTCGACCGCGACCCAGCAGGCGCCGGATCCTCGGCCTCGCGGGGGTGTTCGCGGCGGCGCTGGCGGGCTGTACCGGACACGTTCAGAACGGCGGGGCCGGGGGAGACGACGGTTCGGACGACGATGGCGCGAACGACGACGACGGCGAGAACGGATCGGAGCCCGACCCACTCGGCGACGTCCCGCCGGAGCTCGTCGCGGGTGTCCGCGAGTTCGGCTGCGACATGCTGGGGGAGCTCGACGAGGCGAACCTCTGTCTCTCGCCGTACAGTATCAGCGTCGCCCTGGCGATGACCTACGCCGGTGCCCGCGGCGAGACCCGCGAGGCGATGGCCGACGCCCTCCGGTTCCAGCTGGACGGCGAGGCGCTCCACGAGGGCTTCGCGGCCCTGGAGGCCGAACTCGACGAGCGGGACGAGTCGGGCGATGACGACGGAATCGACGTCGATGGGGACGACGACGCCAGCGGCGACGACGATGGGGACGACCACGATGGAGACGTCGACGGAGACGACGACGCCCAGCCGTTCGCGCTCCGGGTGGCCAACGCCGTCTGGGGGCAGGCCGACTACCCGTTCTTCGACGACTACCGCGAGACCCTGGACACCTACTACGGCGCCGGCTTCCGGGAGGCCGACTTCGTCGCCGACGCCGAGGCGGAGCGCGAGCGGATCAACGAGTGGGTGGCCGGGGAGACGGAGGACCGGATCGACGAGCTGCTCCCGCCGGGCTCGCTCGACTCGCTCGCGCGGGTCGTGCTCACCAACGCCGTCTACTTCGAGGCGAGCTGGGCGTCGACGTTCCCCGGGGAGGCGACACACGAGGCGACGTTCACGACCGCCGACGGCGAGGAACAGACGGTGGAGATGATGCGCCAGGACGAGCGGTTCCCCCACGCGGTCGTCGACGGCCACGAAGTCGTGGAACTCCCCTACGAGGGCGACGAGGTCGGCATGCTCGTGGTCCTCCCGGACGGCGACCTGGCGTCCCTGGAGGCCGACCTCGACGGCGAGCTCCTCGCCGCGTTCGACGACGCGCTCGAGCAACGGGAGGGCACCGTCTCGCTCCCCCGCTTCGAGTTCGAGTCCGGCTTCGGCCTCGCCGACGAGCTGACCGCACTCGGGATGGGCGTGGCGTTCGACCACGGCGAGGCCGACTTCGGCGACATGGCCGACCTCGAGGAGACCGGCGAGGCGCTCTTCATCTGGGACGTCTACCACGACACCTACATCGCCGTGGACGAGGAGGGGACCGAGGCTGCCGCGGCGACGGGCGTGGTCGTCGGCGACGAGTCGGCCCCCGCCGACCCCTTCGAGTTCGTGGCCGACCGCCCGTTCCTGTTCGTCATCCGCGACGAGCCGACCGGCACGCCACTCTTCCTCGGCCGGGTGGGCGACGTCGCCGCCGCCCAGGAGTGAGTCTCGGCCGGGAAAGCGGCATGGGGGTTTCGGCTGGGACACGACCACTCTGGCGCGCGCGAGAAACGCGCGCGAGGGGCGAACGAGGCGCGAACGGAGTGAGCGCCGAGTGAGTCGGCTGGGGAGGCGTGAGGCTGCGGTGCGGTCCCTGGAGGACTCGAAGGGCGAGGTCGGGTGGACGAAGCACGGCGATGGAAGCACCGCAGGGAGCGAACGGAGTGAGCGACCGAGGAGCGCAGGGAGCCGCGCGAGGTTCGGAGTGAGCGACCGAAGGGAGCGAACGAGAACCTCGATGGCGAACGGCGACCGCAGGGAGCCGTGAGCCGCGCGAGTCCACCCGACCGAGGGCTTCGGAGGTGGTCCACTTCGAGCCGTCGACAACAGAGAATCGGCATCCTCCAAACACACCCTACACCTCGCCGACAGCGACGT
>SLIW01000149.1 GCA_007135435.1 Natronomonas sp. | reverse complement strand
CGACCGTCGACACGACGGTCGCGTCCCCGACCGCCTCCGCCACCAGTCCGGGGAGTTCGTCCATGGGTGTGTGTGCTCGCAGGACGCTATAAAAGGGCGGGTCGTGTCGCGCGGTGACGTCCGGACCGCCGCCGCTGGTGACGAAGCATGAGGATCGTCCGCCCGGTCGCCCCGGTTGGAATCGACGGCCGGAGGCCCGGAGGACGACCGCGTCGGCCACCCGAACTGCCCGACGGAGATAGGAACCTTGAAGGGTCGCAACCGGCAACCTGCAGGTGCGCCCGGGTGGCTTAGCTGGACATAGCGCCGCACTCATAGGGACTTGAGGCGGCACCGCGATGTCCTGAGGCGCCGCCTGCGCCTCGTCCTGGGACATGCGGAGATCGAGGGTTCGGAGCCCTCCCCGGGCACTTCTCGGATCGACAGTTCGACGAGCGTCGCGAACGCGCCGTGGCGTCGGCAGCGCAGAACGTCACGTACCCCGATCAGAGGTCGTACAGCCGCTCGAACTTCTCGCGGACGTAGTCGACGAAGTAGTCGGCGGTCGGCGGCTCGCCGGTCGCGCGTTCGACGAGCTCTGGCGTCTCGTAGCGCTGGCCGTGGCGGTGGATCCGGTCGGTCATCCACTCGTGGATCGGCTCGAAGTCGCCCTCGCTGACGAGCGCGTCGACGTCGAGCTCCTCGCGGATGGTCGCGTCCAGCTGGGCGGCGACGACCGAGCCGAGCGTGTACGTCTGGAAGCAGGCGAACCGCGAGGTCCAGTGGATGTCCTGCAGACAGCCCTCGGTGTCGGTCTCGGGGCGGACGCCCAGGTACTCGTCCATCTTCTCGTTCCAGACCGGCGGGATCTCGTCGACCGCGAGATCGCCCTCGACGAACGCGCGGTCGATCTCACACCGGAGGATGATGTGCATGTGGTAGGTCAGCTCGTCCGCCTCGACGCGGATGAGGTTCTCCGGGTAGATGCGGTTGAACGCCTCGTGGACCTCGTCGACGGTCAGGTCGTCCACGCCGGTGTGGTGTGCTTTGAACGTCGGCAGGAACGCCTCCCAGAACGGCCGGGTCCGGCCGACGTGGTTCTCCCAGAACCGTGACTGGGACTCGTGGATGCTCCGGCGGGCGTTGCCCAGCGGGGTCCCGTACTCGTCCTGGCGCAGGCCGAGCTGGTAGGTCGCGTGGCCGAACTCGTGGATGGTCGAGCCCAGCGAGCCCAGCGGATCGGACTCGTCGAAGCGGGTCGTCACGCGGGCGTCGAACTGGTTGCCCGTCATGAAGGGGTGCGGGGCCGTGTCGAGGCGCCCCCGCGAGCGGTCGTACCCCAGGAAGTCCAGCGCGGCCTCGGCGGCCGCCAGCTGGTCCTCCTCGGGGTACTCGCCGTCGAACGGCGTCGCCAGCTCGACGTCGGACGCACGGATCTCCTCGACGAGCGGCGGGATCTCCTCACGGAGGGTCTCGAAGATCTCCTCCATCGTCGACAGCGGGACGTAGGGGTGGGAGTCCTCGTACATCACCCGGTAGGGGGAGATCCCGGGGTCGACGTGCTCGGCGCGCTCGACCTGGAGGTCCCGCAGTCGCTCGAGGCGGGGGGCGAACGACGCGAAGTCGTTCTCCGCCTTGGCGTCCTGCCATATCTGCTGGTTCTCGGAGGCGGTCCGGGCGATCTGCTCGACGAGCGACGACGGCACCTCCGCGGCGCGTTCGTGCTCGCGGCGGATCTCGCGGACGTTCGCCGCCTGGACGTCGGTGAGCGCCGACTCGTCGAGGTCGTCGAGCCAGCCGGCGACGTCGTCGTCGACGAGCAGCTCGTGGTGGGTCGCCGACAGCGCCGACAGCTGGCCGGCCCGCCCGGTCGAGCCGCCCTCGGGCATCATCACCTGCTGGTCCCAGTGGAGGTACATCGACGCGTACTGCAGGTTCGTCAGCCGGGTGTACCGCTCGAGCAGCTGTTCGTATGGCCGTGGTCCGGTCTCGGTCGCGGTCTCCGCACACATATCCGTCGCAGTGGCGGGGCGGTGCCATAATTCCCCTGTTGTCGATGCGCGGCGCCTGGACCCGTCGACCGCTCCGTCACTCCTGGGTCCAACCCGGTCGATCAGTCTGCCGGTCGGTTTGACCGCCGGTCGGTCTGGCCGTTGATCTGTCTGCCTCCCTGTCGGTCTGGCTGCGCCGAGTGCCGCCGGCTCGACGCGGGTGCGACACGCTCTTGCCCCCTGCGACCCGCCATCGAGGCGTGGTCTCCGACGAGGCGGATCCGACGGTCGTCCACAGCCTCGCGGTGACGACCGACGACGTGGTCACCGCCATCGAGGCGAACGTCCGTCGCGACGCCGGCGCAGTGCTGCGGGTGACACCACCCTTCAGCGGGCGGATGCGGGCCCGAATCCACGTCGAACACGACGACGACCCGCCGGAGCCACTCTGTGTGCCCCCGGAACGGTTCGTCGAGTCGGTTCCGCCGTTCCCGTCGCCGGACGCCACGGAGGACGAGCTCAGGGCCGACCCCGACGTGTCCTACACCACGTCCCGGCACCGCCGTCGCCACGAGGCTGCCGTCGAGGAGTGGCGAGCGTCGATTCGCGAGGCGACCCTGGATCGGATCACCGTCCGGACCGGCGACGGCCCACACGAGGTCCGCGTCTCGTGGCTGGGGTGAAGGCACTCCCTGCGGGGTCGTCGTCGTGGCTGATCGTAGTTTCAGGATCGGCTTGACGCGACACCGTCGACACACCCGACCGGCGACTGGCATTCGCGGCTCGTGGGGCGTCGATAAAACGTCTCCCGGGCGCTCGAGCCGTGGTGAAAGGTGGAAGGAACCGATTACTTTGATGAAACGTTGCGAATGCTCGTCGGGTTATTAGTGCTTCCCTGTCCATCGTCCAGTCGATGAGTCCCTCCACACCGACGAACACCGACGGACACGGCCGTCGGCTGGCCATCTCGCTCCCGCGGCCGCTGGAGGCGGCGGCGT
>SLIW01000374.1 GCA_007135435.1 Natronomonas sp. | reverse complement strand
TCGCGTTCCAGCACACGACCGACCTCGACGACATCGACAGGGAATCCGTCCCCCCTCCCGCCCAGCTCCAGCGACTCGAAGCCGGCGAGTCGCCGGACGTGATCCACCTGCCGGGGCGGCAGTTCCGCCGGGCCCTGGAGGCGGGGCTCCTCCAGCGGCTCCCGACCGACGTGATGCCGAGCTGGCCCCCGGACGAACGACTGCGCGACCACGACCTCTCGTACTACGGGACCGACGACGGGTTCTACGGGATTCCGCAGACGCCCCTGGTGTTCTCGCTCGCGATCCACCACGACCGGGTGCCCCGCACCGCCTCGTGGGAGACGCTCTGGGACGAGGTGTACGCCGGGCGGATAGACATGCCGGCCGATCCCGTGCTCGCCGCGAAGGTCGCCGCCCTCTACCTGGGCCAGGATCCCGACGATCCGGGGGACCTCGGCGCCATCGAACGGGCACTGGTGGCCCAGCACCCGCTGGTCGGATCGTACTGGCGCGACTGGTACCAGTGCTGGCGTCGATTCGCCAGTGGCGAGACGCTGGCCGCGGTCCTCCCGCATCCCAGGTTGTGTCTCTGTGCCCAGGACGGGACGCCGATCGTCTACGACGTGCCCGAGCGGGGCGTCCTCTCGTCCCAGAGCGTCCTCGCGATCCCGGACGGCGCCGAGAACCCGCACGCAGCCGTCGCCTTCGTCGACTGGGGTGCGGACCTGAAGTCGGGCACCGAGACGGGCTGGAACGCGGACGAGTGGACACTGTATTTCGATCGACCGGTAGACCGCCAGACCCGTTCAGTGTACGGGGAGATCGCAACCGACCTGGGATTCGCCTGACCCTGAGACGGGGTGGACACACGGGGCGGGAGACCGTTCGTGCGAGCCGACTCGATACGACCGAACGCCGGAGTTTTCACGTCCGCTATCCACGTCGTGCTCATGGACCCCCGCGTACACGAGCACGCCGAGGTACTGGTCGACTGGAGCGCGCGGATCGAGCCGGGCGACGACGTGGTCCTCGCCGTCGAGGAGGACGCCCACGAGCTGGCGGTGGCGGTCGCCGAACAGCTCGGGGCGGTCGGCGCGAACCTGCTGGCGACCTACGAGTCGAGCGAGGTGTCGCGCGCCTACGTGAAGGCACACGACGGCGGGTTCGAGGCTGGTGCCCACGAACTCGCGATGCTCCAGGAGGCCGACGCGTTCCTGGCGCTGGGCGGCGGTCGGAACACGACCGCGAAGGCGGACGTCGGCGGCGAGACCCAGCAGGCGCATTCGCGCGCACGGGAAGCGATCCGGGAGGCGCGGATGGCGACCGACTGGGTGAAGACGGTCCACCCGACGCGGAGCCTGGCCCAGCAGGCCGGCATGGCCTTCGAGGAGTACCAGGACTTCGTCTACGACGCCGTCCTCCGAAACTGGGAGGCGCTCGCCGAGGAGATGGCGGAGGTGAAAGAGGTCCTCGACGAGGGACGCGAGGTGCGGCTCCTGAAGGACCGCGACGACCAGCCCACGACGGACCTCTGGATGTCGATCGAGGGACGCACCGCGGTGAACTCCGCGGCCTCGGTCGCCTACGACTCACACAACCTGCCGTCGGGGGAGGTGTTCACCGCGCCGTACGACACCGAGGGCACGGTCTTCTTCGACGTGCCGATGACGATCAACGACCGGCGCGTCCGGGACGTCCACCTCCGGTTCGAGGACGGCGAGGTGGTGGAATTCGCCGCAGAACAGGGCGAGGAGGTCCTCGAGGCAGAACTGGACACCGACGCGGGTGCCCGTCGCCTCGGCGAGCTGGGAATCGGGATGAACCGCGGTATCGACCGGTTCACCGACAACATCCTCTTCGACGAGAAGATGGGCGACACCGTCCACCTGGCGCTGGGCCGCGCCTACGACGCGAACCTCCCCGACGGCGAGACCGGCAACCAGTCGGCGATCCACACCGACATGATCGCCGACGTCTCCCAGGACTCCCGGATCGAGGTCGACGGCGAGACCATCCAGCGGGACGGCGTGTTCTGGTTCGAAGACGGGTTCGGGGAGGCGTGATCACGGGACAGCCCATCTCGATCCCCAGCGATTATGATTCAGTTTCCAACCCATGAAAACGAGTATTTTACGTTTGGGTACCGAGGCTCCCCGGTCGTCCTCGAGTCGGTCGCGCGGCTCGGCGGCGGTGGCGGCTGAGGAGAGTAAGCCCCCTTCTGTTTCGACCCGGCATTCGGCTCAGCACCCGTCGCGTCTCCGGGCTACCAGTGGCGACGGGCTTGCACCGGTGAGGTTTCGCCGTTCCATCCGTCCTCTCGCGTCCACGCTCGGCGGGTCAGCTCCCTCCCCTCGCGGGTCGGTTCGCGCGCCTCATCGCTCGACGAGAGGGGTCTCGTCTCTGTTCCAGTGCCAGCGGTCTCCCGCTCCGGGCTTGCGCCCGGTCACCTGCCCGGAGGGTGGGGGGACTTTCCTCATGCACGCGTCGGGGACGCGCACACGGGGACCGGGCTTCCTCTGCCACCCGAGGATACGGGTCTCGCTGGTTTAAACGATTCGGGGCCCGTGGACGACACCGTCGGTTTTGTGTCCCTCCCCGTCGCAGTGGTCGTATGCTCGTCGCCTTCGACTTCGACGGCACGCTCTCGGACTCGGAGATGACGGTCCTCCTCGGCGAGGAGGCCGGCGTCGCCACCGAGATCGACGCGATCACCGAGCGGGCGATGAACGACGAGATCTCCTACGCCGAGAGCCTCTCCGAGCGGGCAGCCCTGCTCGACGGCCTCCGGGAGAACGGCGTCGACGCGGCGTTCGACCGCGTAGAGCTCCGCGACGGCGCGGCCGACGTAATCGCCGCCCTCTCGAGCGCTGGACACCACGTCGCCATCCTCACCGGCGGCTTCGAGCGCGGCGTGGAACGGGCGCTCGAGGCGGAGGACGTCGCCGTCGACACGGTCGTCGCCAACCGGCTCCCGATCCGCAACGGCAAGCTCACCGGCACGGTCGAGGGGCCGCTCGTCGAGGGGACGAAGGACGACGCCCTCCGGGAGCTGGCCGCCGGGGTCGGCGTCGCGATGGCCGACACCGTCGCGATCGGCGACGGCGCCAACGACCTGCCCATGCTCGAGGTGGCCGACCTGGCGATCGGCTACGACCCCAAGCCCGCCGTCGAGCCCCACTGCGACGTCGTCGTCGAGTCGATGGCGGAGTTGCGGACGGTGCTCGAAGCCCGCGGCGTCCTCTAACGTCCGGTGGTACGCCGTCCTCTGATGCCCAGGGGGTTCGCCGTCCTCTGATGCCCAGGGGGTTCGCCGTCCTCTGATGCCCAGGGGGTTCGCGTAGTGGTCCCTGGACGCCCGCGTAGGCCCGTCAGCGCGACAGTCTCACGGCCTCGTTCATCGAGTTGCCAGGGACCCGATCAGTCAGGCTGGTCTCCGACATGTCTCACCCGTCCGCACACGAGGGTTTATCAGTGGAAACGAGGCCAGACCTCCCGTGACGTGACGAACGTCCGGTGAGCGGTCGAGGTGGATGCGCGGCGCGCCGCCGCCGGGATCAGCGACGCGCCGCCTGTTCGCCATTCGTCGGAACCATCGTCCGGTGGTCACGGTGGACCGATCCGAACTCCGCCGCTGGAGGCGACCGCGACGGCTCGATCAGGTCGAGGCCTCGATGGCGGCGTCGAGGTCCGCGATGATCCGGTCGGTGTCCTCGAGGCCGACCGAGATCCGGACGAGGTCGTCGGTCACGCCGCTGGCCACCTTCTCCTCGTCGGTGAGCTGCTGGTGGGTCGTCGACGCGGGATGGATGATCAGCGTCTTCGCGTCGCCGACGTTCGCCAGGAGGCTCGCGAGCTCCGTCGACTCGACGGTCGACCGCGCGGCCTCGTAGCCCGCCTCCAGGCCGAAGGTGATCATCCCGCCGTAGCCGCCGTCGAGGTATCGCGTCGCTTCGTCGTGGGTCTCGTGGTCCGGGAGTCCGGGGTAGGTGACCCACGAGACCTCGGGGTGCTCGGCGAGGAACTCGGCGACGGCCATCGCGTTCTCGCAGTGGCGCTCCATCCGCATCGGCAGTGACTCGATGCCCTGGACGGTCACCCAGGCGTCGAACGGCGCCTGCTGGTTACCCAGGTCGCGCAGCCCGCGCGTCCGGGCGGCGTAGGCGAAGGCGGCCTCGCCGAACGTCTCCGCGAAGTTGATCCCGTGGTACGCGGGGTTCGGCTTCGCGACCTCGGGGAAGCGGTCGGCGTGCTCCGCCCACGGGAACGACCCGCCGTCGATCAGGACGCCGCCGATGGTCGTCCCCGAGCCGTGGAGCCACTTCGTCGTCGAGTTCCAGATCAGGTCGGCACCGTGCTCGATCGGTCTGCAGAGCGCGGGCGTCGCGAAGGTGTTGTCGACGAACAGGGGGACGCCGTTGTCGTGGGCGATGTCGGCGAGGCGCTCGAGGTCCGGCGTCACGAGCGCCGGGTTGCCGATGGTCTCGCAGTGGACGTACGCGGTGTCCTCGTCGATCGCCTCCTCGTAGGCCTCGTAGTCCAGCGTGTCGACGAACCGGGTCTCGATCCCTCGTCGTTCGACCGTGTGGGTCAGGTATGTGTAGGTCCCGCCGTACAGCGACGAGGCGGAGACGATGTTGTCGCCCTGGCTGGCGAGGATGAAGGTGGCGAGGTCGAACGACGCCATGCCCGAGGAGGTCGCCAGCGCGGCGACACCGCCCTCGAGCGTCGCCATCCTACCCTCGAGCACCGCGTTCGTCGGGTTCATGATCCGCGAGTAGATGTTCCCCGCGTCGCGGAGCGCGAACAGGTCCGCGGCGTGGGCGGCGTCCTCGAAGAGGTACGAGGTCGTCTGGTAGATGGGCGGCGCCCGGGCGTTGGTCGCCGGGTCCACCTCCTGGCCGGCGTGCAGTGCGTCCGTGTACAGGTCGGGTCGGTCGAACATACGTACGTCTCGTCTCTCGACGCGGACGTAAAACCACCCCAGGAAGTGGCAAGAACGGCCCCCGCTACGGCGCCGAGACGGTGCCCGTACGAACGGCCTCCGATACACGGCTAGAACGGCGTCCGTCGGAACGGCCCCGGCTACGGTGCAGAGACGGCGTCTGAACAGGAAGCTGCCGTGGGTCTGGACGGGGCCCTCCCACGGATGTGGGACGGTTCGGACGGCGACCGCTACGGTGTTCGGGCGCTACGCGGGGGCCTTCGCCAGCGGCGCGCCGACGCACTCGCAGCCGTCGGTCCCCTCGGCGGGTCTGATCGAGCCGTCGAGACGACGCTCCGCGACGTACGCCGATCCACAGTCGGGGCACCGACCGAAGATCGTCGAGACGGTGTCGGTCGAGGTCATCACCATATCCAGGGGTCGCCCGTCCTATCAGGTGTTGGCCTAACATCTTTGGCTCGGCGCTCACCCACGGCAGATTTCACGGGACGTGCTCGCGATGGCACGCACCTGGAAGCGGACACTGACGCGCGGCGGGCGACCCGCCTGGATTCCACGAAGCGTCGGTCGCGTCGGTGGAGATCAGTCCGAGAAGAGGCTGGTGTGGACCGGCGCGAAGTCGGACCCCGACTCCTCGAGCGTGTCGCTGACCGCGTTGCCGGTGACGCCGTCGTCGAGGAAGTCGGCGAGCGGTGGGCCGACCCGGTCGGGTTCGACCAGGAACGCGTCGTGGCCGTGGTCGGAGTCGACGACGTGGTGGGCGGTGGCGGCGCCGGTCTCGCGGAACGCCTCCGCCAGCGCCTCCGACTGCGCGACGGTGAAGTGCCAGTCACCCGTGAACGACATCACCATCGCCTGGCCGTCGAAGGCGGCGAGGGCGTCGGCGTCGTCCTCGTAGCCCGCGGCCAGGTCGTAGTTGTCCATCGCCCGCGTCAGGTAGAGGTAGGTGTTGGCGTCGAAGCGGTCGGCGAACTTCTCGCCCTGGTAGTCGAGGTAGGACTCCACCTCGCGGTACGGGAAGAAGCCGGCGGCGGGGTCGGTGGGGAACGTGTCGCGCCCGACGTCCATCCCGGCCGAGCGGCGGCCGAACTTCTTCTCCATCGACGCCTTCGAGAGGTACATCACGTGGCCGATCTGGCGGGCCAGCGCCAGGCCGTCCACCGGCGGGTCGCCCCCGTAGTAGTCGCCGCCGTTCCAGTTCGGGTCGGTCGTGATGGCACGGCGGGCGATGGCGTCGAGGGCCAGACACTGGGGGTCGAGCCGCGCGGCGGCGGCGATCGGGATGACGCGGTCGACGTGGTCGGGGTGCCGGCTGGCCCACTCGAGGACGTTCATCCCGCCGACGCTCCCCCCGACGACGGCGTGGAGGTGCGGCACGCCGAGGTGGTCGAGCAGCAGCCGCTGGGCGTCCGTCCAGTCGCCGACCGTCACGGCGGGGAAGTCGGTGCCCCACGGCTCGCCGGTCTCGGGGTTCGTCGACGGCGGCCCGGACGCCCCGTAGCACGACCCGGGAACGTTCACGCAGACGACGTAGTAGTCGGTGGTGTCGATCGCCTTGCCGGGGCCGACGATGTCGTCCCACCAGGCGTGGGCCTGGCCGGCGGTGTCCTCGCGCCGTCGGCGCCCGGCCACGTGGGCGCTTCCGGTGAGCGCGTGGCAGACCAGGACCGCGTTGTCGCCGGTGAACTCGCCGTAGGTCTCGTAGGCGACCTCCAGGTCGGCGATTGACTCGCCGCACTCGAAGGTGAACTCGCCCAGCGAGACCTGTCCCTCCTCGTGGCCCACCTCCCGGTCGCCGCTCATGGCGCTCCTCCGCGGTCGCTGCTCATGGTGACCCCCCATGGTCGCCGCTCATAGTACCTCCTCGAGGTCCCCGAGGATATCTTCTCCGTCTTCGATGCCCACGGACAGCCGGACGAGGTCCCGGGTGACGCCGCTCGCCCGTTGCTCGTCGGGACTCAGCTGGCCGTGGGTGGTCGACGCCGGGTGGACGATCAGGGTCCGGGCGTCGCCGACGTTCGCCAGGAACTTCGCCACGGTGGTCTCCTCGCAGATCCGTCTGGCGGCGTCGTACCCCCCTTCCGGGCCGAACGCGATCATCCCGCCGTAGCCGCCCTCGAGGTACCGCGAGGCGAGAACGTGGGTCTCGTGGTCGGGGAGGCCGGGGTAGGTGACCCACGAGACCCGGGGGTGCTCGGCGAGGAACTCGGCGACCCGGAGCGCGTTCTCGCAGTGGCGCTCCATCCGCAGGCCGAGGGTCTCGACGCCCTGGAGGGTCGCCCAGGCGTCGAACGGCGACTGCTGGTGACCCACGCTCCGGGCCGCCCGGTGCCGGGCCGCCATGGTGAACGCCCGCTCGCCGAACCGCTCGGCGAAGTTCGTCCCGTCGAACGCCGGGTTCGGCGCGGCGACCTCCGGGTAGCGATCGGGATAGTCGGCGAAGGGGAAGGAGCCGTCGTCGACGAGGATCCCGCCGAGGGTCGTCCCCGAGCCGTGGATCCACTTCGTCGTCGACTCCCAGACGACGTCCGCGCCGTGCTCCAGGGGCCGACAGAGCGTGGGCGTCGCGAAGGTGTTGTCGACGACGAGCGGGACGCCCGCGTCGTGGGCGACGTCGGCGATCTCCTCGAGCGGCGGCGTCACGAGCGCCGGGTTACCGACCGTCTCGCAGTGGACGAACGCCGTGTCCGCGTCGATCGCCGCCGCGTAGGCGGCCGGGTCAAGGGTGTCGACGAACCGGACCCCGATTCCCCGACGAGCGGCGGTGTGCGAGAGGTAGGTGTGCGTCCCGCCGTAGATGGACGACGCGCTCACGATGTTCTCGCCCGCCTCGGCGAGCACCAGCGTCACGGCGTCGAACGCCGCCATCCCAGACGCGGTCGCGAGGGCGTCGACGCCCCCCTCCAGGGATGCAAGCCGCTCCTCGAGCGCCCGGACCGTCGGGTTGGCGATCCGGGAGTAGACGTGGCCGTCGTCCTCGAGGGCGTAGCGGGCGGCGGCGACGTCGGCGTCGGGGAACTCGTAGGAGGTGGTCTGGTAGATCGGCGGCGCCGCCGCCCCCGTCGCCGGGTCCGGTCCCTGTCCGACGTGGAGACAGCGCGTCGAGAAGCCCGACGACTCGTCGCGGTTCATGTATCCTGTGCATATATCTGGGCGTATCTATAACCGTCAGTTACGGCAAGATTCGCCGGCGGCCGCCCCGCCCCCGTCCTATTGGCCCCGTCCTATTGGCCCCCGACCTATTGGGCCCCGGCCCGACTGCTCGCCGGGGGATAGTCACGGGGATCGAACCCGACCCCGCTCCGGGATCGCCCGGTCCAGGTTCATATACGAGGACGCGGCCAGACCCCCCATGTCGACGCGCACCATCGCCGGCGACTGCATCGTCCGTTACGACGGCTCCCGGGAGCGGTTCCAGCGCGGCCGCGTCCTCGTCGTCGTCAAGCCCGACGACACCGTCCTGGTCCACGACGCCGACGGCTACCAGCCGGTCGCCTGGCTCACCCGACCGGCCGACCTCTCGCTGACGTTCGACCCGCTGTGGCTGGTCGCCGTCGACGGCGAGGAGACCCTCCGGATCGAGGCGGCGGGCGACGTCGACGTCGCGGAGCACGACGTGGGCGAGGCCGGCGTCCCCGTCGGCGAGTGCCGCTGTGGCGCGACGCTCGTGCGGACGCGAGGGACCGTCGTCTGTCTCGACTGCGAGGTGCGCTACCCGCTCCCAACGGGCGCGAGCGTCCTGGAGGAGTCGTGTGACTGCGGCCTCCCCCGGTTCCAGGTGGACCGCGGCCGGCGCTTCGAGCTGTGTCTCGACTACGACTGTGGGTCGCTCCTGGAGGCCGTCCAGGAGGCGTTCGGCGGCGAGTGGGACTGTCCGCGCTGTGGGGGCGAGCTCCAGATCCTGCGCCGCGGTGGGCTGCTGGCGGGTTGCGAGCACTACCCCGACTGCGAGACCGGCTTCGCCATCCCCGACGGGACCGTCACGGGCGATTGCGACTGCGGGCTCCCGCTCTTCGCCACCAGCTCCGGCGAGCGGTGTCTGAACTCGCGGTGCGAGGCGGTGTAAATAGCCATCGATTACGACCGCTGGATTCGTCGATCTAGACTATCCGGGGCCGGAGGACGCACCCCAGAAATCGTCGTTCGCTCGTCGGAGCCCCGGTCTGGTATCCTCCATCGCCGACGCTCCCCAGGCTCCGTCGCATTCGCTAGCCTTCACAGGCGGGCCGACCCGGCGAGGACGGTCACGCCTGTCAGTCCGAGTATCCCGGCGACGACGAGCGCGGCGAACCCCATGATCGGTACGCGGTCACCCGGTCCCGGGGGCGGTGGCGATGGAGACGGCTCGGGTCGCGTCTCGTATCTGGCTTCCTCGTCCGGGTCGGGTTCGTTGACGTCGATCCCGAGCACGTCGTCGGGCGGCTCCTCGTCCCCTGGCGTGAGCCGACCCAGCTGGGAGGGCTCCATCGGCCCGGTCGAGTCGGCCGAGACCCAGAGGACGTACTCGTCGGCGGTGAGGCTGCCACGCTGGGCGTCGACGGTCACCTCGTCACCGGGGTCGGCGGGGAACAGCGCCTGCTCGGCACCGCCCCGGGCCGCCTCCGCGTCGAACACCAGGAGGACGCGGTCGTCGCCCGTCCCGTCGGCGACCGTCGCGTCGAGGGAGAAGTTCGACGCCGAGGGATCGACGTCGCGCTGGACGATGGTGATCGTGGCGGCGTCCTCGTCGGCGAGCGAGATCGGGACGACCACC
Source organism: Natronomonas sp. (assembly GCA_007135435.1). Taxonomy (GTDB): domain Archaea; phylum Halobacteriota; class Halobacteria; order Halobacteriales; family Haloarculaceae; genus Natronomonas. The sequence goes on along the minus strand of SLIW01000374.1, from coordinate 1,922 downwards.
GTCTCGTCGGTCTCGATGGACACCCGCGGGTACGTGAGGGACGACCGCGGGATGGCCGCCCGTTCGACCGTGTGATGTGACTCGAGTTCTCCCCCGACACCGAACGCGTAGTGGTCACGGGGGTTCGGCGCAGCGCACGCGTCCCGGCACTCGACCAGCTCGCCCTCCGCCTCGACGAGCGTGCGGTCCGCGGCGGCGTCGGCGTCCCGGTCGAGGACCGTGAGCGTGAATCGCCCCGGGTCGACGGCGAACGAGAGGTCGAACGCGGCGCGGAAGGTCCCGTCCGCGTCGACGGTGGCGGCCTCGGAGAACAGGAATGGGTCGTCGCCGGATGCGTGGAGCCGGACCTGAACCTCGCTGCCGGGTGGGAGCGGGGTCTCACCCCGGACCACCCGCTCCGGACCGACGTCCAGCGTCAGCGGGTCCTCCCCCAGGAGTTCGGTATCCCGTGCCGGGTGGTCGGGTCGCACGCGGTCGCAGGCGCTCGCACACACCTCGACGACGCCGGTCGCGTTCGCGACCTGCGAGCCGTCCTCGGCGTCCGCCACGACGACCTCGTAGGGTGTCCCGACAGGAACGTTCGAGAGATCGAAGACGCTCCAGAACGACCCGTGGCGGTCCACCGTCGCCGACCGGGTCTGGACGAACGGCGCGTCGTCGTCCGACAGATACACCTCGAGTCGAACCTCCAGCGCAGACCCGACCGAGCGGTTCGACCACCCCTCGACGGCCTGGCCGGGCCCGGCCTCCAGTCGGAAGGTCCCCTCGTCGTCGACGAGGGTGGTCTCGTCGTTCCCGCCCGTACCGTCGTCGGTCAGGTCGCCACTGTCGGTCACGTCCCCACCGTCGGACGTGGCTTCTCCGTCCCTGGTGGAGCCAACGGCCGTGTCCGGATCGTCGTGGGTGGTGGGATGGCCGTCCGTCGTCGGATCGGAAGCGGTGACGACCCCCTCGGAAACCCCCATTCCATCGAACGTGTCGCCGCCACCGTCTGTCGACCCCCAGCTGCCGGCCGCGGAGAGACCGCCTCCGGCCACCACTGTCAGTGAGAGCGCGACCACGCCGGCGACGAGAAGGGCTCGGATCATCTTCGAGGGGGACCACGCGTCGCGCTGGGGTTCGACAGGACCAGTCATAACGGCAGGGAAGGGTCAAAACGGCGTTTTAGCCACAGACAGTGTTCGTCGTGTCCCCGAGCGCCAGCGCTCCACGTGATTTTAAGTGCGTCTTCGGCCAGTACCCGTTCGTAACTGGCGCCGTGACCCCTCCCAGCCCTCCCAGCCCTCCAGACTGTCCTCCCATGAGACCCTCCTGGATCCACCTCGCCGTCTCCGTCGCCCTGCTCGCCCTGGTTGTCTCGACCCTCGCGGTCGTGGTCGTCATGGACGGGAAGGAGCGGGGTAGCGAGCACCCACCGCACCTGGCCGAGGCCGAGATCGATCCTGCGGAGGAGCTCGAGCGCCTTCACGACGGAGGGCCGTCCGGGGAGGGTGCGACTGGGGAACCACTCCCGGCGGGGTCGCTGACCGGGGAGGGAGTGGCCGTCGGCGTGATAGACGTGACTGCCTTCGACGGCGACGACCCCCGGATCGCGGACAGGGTCGTCACAACGCGGACCTTCGAGGCGGGCGACCACCGGGAGCGCCAGCGGCCCGACGGTCACGGGACCGCCGCGGCCGCGGTCGTCGCCCGGACGGCGCCCGACGCGTCGCTGTACCTCGCCACCGTCGACGGTTCGTCCGGCTTCGAGGACGCGATGGCGTGGATGCGCGAGAAGGACGTCGATGTCGTCGTCGCCCCGGTCTCGTTCTACGGCACCCCCACCGACGGCTCCGACCCGGCCGCACGGGCGGCCGATCGGGCCGTCCAGGACGGGACGGTGGTCGTCGCGCCGACCGGGAACCTCGGCCAGCGCACCTGGT
>SLIW01000068.1 GCA_007135435.1 Natronomonas sp. | reverse complement strand
GCGAGCTATCCCCGCCCGCCTCCACCGACCACCCAATCCGACCGCCCTCCCCGACCGCAATCGGACCTTTTAGTGCGCCCCCTCCCCAACCGGCGTCCATGTACGACCGGCTGAAGGGGTTCCGGGACTTCTACCCCGACGAGATGTCCGCCCGCCGGGAGGTGATCGACGTCCTGGAGGAGACCGCCCGGCGGTACGGCTTCCGGGAGGTCGGCACGCCCGCCCTCGAGCGGACCCAGATGTACGTCGACAAGTCCGGCGAGGAGATCGTCGAGGAGCTCTACGCCTTCGAGGACCGCGGCGGCAGGCACGTCGCGCTGACGCCGGAGCTGACGCCGACGGTCGCCCGGATGGTCGTCGCCCGGCAGGGCGAGCTCGGCCTCCCCGTCAAGTGGTACTCGACGCGGCCGTTCTGGCGGTACGAGCAGGTCCAGCAGGGCCGCTTCCGCGAGTTCTACCAGGCGAACATCGACGTGATCGGCTCTGCCGAGCCGGAGGCGGACGCCGAGATCCTCGCCTACGCGGCCGACGCCATGACGGGCCTGGGCCTCTCCGGGGACGACTTCGAGTTCCGCGTCTCCCACCGCGACATCCTCGGTGGGCTCCTCGAGTCCCTGGAGGCAGACGTCGACACCCAGGCGGCGATCCGGGCGGTCGACAAGCGAGCGAAGATCGACGTGGACGAGTACCACGACCTGCTGGCGTCCGCCGGGCTGTCGATCGACCAGGCGCGGCAGTTCGACGCTGTCCTCGGCGCCGACGACCTCGAGGAGCTGGTCGACTTCGCCGGGACGGACCGGGTCGCGGAGGCGGTCGAGAACCTGCGTGCGGTCCTCGAGGCGGCCGAGGAACTGGGCGCCCGGCAGTTCTGCGACGTGTCGCTGTCGACCGCACGCGGTCTCGACTACTACACGGGCGTCGTCTTCGAGTGCTTCGACTCGACCGGCGAGGTCTCCCGGTCGGTCTTCGGCGGCGGCCGCTACGACGACCTCATCGAGTCCTTCGGCGGCCAGCCCACGCCCGCGGTCGGCGTCGCCCCCGGGCTGGCGCCGCTGAGCCTCCTCTGTCAGCGGGCCGGGGTCTGGCCGGAGGAGGAGCCGACCACGGACTACTACGTGCTGACGGTCGGTGGCGGCGACACCCGTGCGGTCGCCGCCCGCGTGGCCCGCGAGCTCCGGGCGCTCGGCCACGTCGTCGAGGCCGACCTCCAGGACCGGGGATTCGGCGACCAGCTGTCGTACGCCGACCGGATCAACGCCGAGACGGTGATCATCGTCGGCGAGCAGGACCTCGCGGACGGCGCCGTCACGATCAAGGACATGGCCTCCGGCGACCAGACGCAGGTCCCCCTCGACGACTTCCCTCCCGAGGAGGGTCGGCCCACCTACGAGGACTACGAGTGAAGCGTGCGGAGAGGCTCCTGGATCGCACCGGGTCTCGAACACTATAGCGTGAGAGACTAACTCGGGGCGCGACTGTTGTGGTCGGGTCGAGACGTGGAGCCGACACGCCCAAGCCCGTCGCGACCTCGCCAGGAGGCATGCGCGCCTTCCGACTGGCGTACGACGGGACCGGCTACCGTGGCTTCCAGCGACAGCCGCACGGCGAGACCGTCGAGGATGCCATCCTCGAAGCGCTCGAGGCACTGGGGATCGGTTTCGAGGACGGCATGCCCGCCGGGTACGCCGCCGCCGGCAGGACCGACGCCGGGGTCTCGGCTCGCGCCCAGACGGTCGCGTTCGAGGCGCCGGAGTGGTTGACGCCGCGAGCGTTCAACGCCGAACTGCCGGCGGACGTCCGTGCGTGGGCCTCGGCGGACGTACCTGGATCGTTCCACGCGACCCACGACGCCGTCGAGCGCCACTACCGGTACTTCCTGTACGCCCCACCGTCGAACGTGGAGGCGACTTCTCCGGACGGAGCGCCGAACGGGGGCGGGGATGGAGACGGGGATGGAGGCGGTGACGGAGACGGGGATGGAGGCGGTGACGGAGACGGAGACGGGTACCTGTATGAGCACGGGTACGGGTACGGGGAGGGGGAGGGGATCGGCGACGAGGTGGCGGTCGTGGACGACGCAGCCGTCGAGACGGCCTGCGAGCGGCTCTCCGGCCGGCACGACTTCCACAATCTCACCCCCAACGGTTCCGGAACGGAACGGGAGCCGACCGTCCGGGTCGCGCGGGACGGGGCGTTCCTCGTCGTCGACTGTCGAGCCGGCGGATTCCCGATGGAGTTCGTGCGTCGGCTGGTCTCGCTGCTCCGGGCGGTCGGGAGGGGCGAGCGGGAGCTCGCGTTCGTCGATCGCGTGCTCGATCCGGAACCGCTCGCGGGTCCCGACGGTATCGCCCCCGCCGCGCCCGAGCCCCTGGTACTCCTGGACGTCGCGTACCCCGGTATCACGTTCGAGATCGACGCCAGTGCAGCCGCAGGCGCCCGGGAGATCTTCGAACGCCGGCGGCGCGAGCGACTGGCCGGTGCCTACGTCGCCGGCGCCCTCTCGCCCACGGACGACCGTAGGATCGACCGCGGTTGATTCGCGTCCTTCGGTCCGGGTGGGAACACGGGCGATGACCACGGGATCCGGGACGGACGACGACGGTCGTCGCGAACGAACACGACGGCTTTAGGGATGGCGGCTCCGTACGCGGCTCCATGAGTTCGGTACCGGAACGGGGGGACCTCGACGAGGCGTACACCTGGGACCTCACGGACCTCTTCGCGGACGACGAGGCCTGGGAGGCCGCCTTCGCGGAGGTCGAGGCGCGGGTGGAGGACCTGGAGGCCTACGAGGGGCGGACCGGCGAGGACGCGGAGACCCTGCAGGAGATCCTCGAGCTGCGCGAGACCGTCGGCCGCGAGGTGGAGGACGTCTACACCTACGCCAGGCTGCGTCGCGACGAGGACACGACCGACCAGACCTACCAGGCCCTCGAGGCGCGGGCGCGGTCGCTGGCGGCCGACGCCTCGAGTGCGGCCAGCTACGTCGAGCCCGAGCTGCTGGAGCTGGGCCGCGAGGCCGTCGACGAGTTCGTCGCCGAGAACCCCGCGCTGGAGACCTACGACCACTACTTCGACGACGTCTTCCGGATGCAGGCACACACCCGCTCGGCGGAGGTCGAGGAGCTGCTGGCGGACCTCGGGGAGGTGACCGGTGCGGCCGCCGACGTCTACAACATGCTGACGAACGCCGACGTTCAGTTCCCGGCCGTCGAGGACCCCGAGGGCGAGCGACGGCGGATCACGCTGTCGAACTTCGCGACGCTGCAGAAGCACCCCGACCGGGCGTTCCGCCGGGAGGTCCACGAGGCGTTCTACGACGAGTGGGCCAGCTATCGAAACGCCATCGGGACCGCCTACAAGAACAGCGTGAGGGCCGACTCGAAGCTGGCGGCGGCCCGGAACTACGAGACGGCGCGGGAGGCCGCCCTCGACGGGCCGAACGTCCCGGCGGAGGTCTACGACACGCTCGTCGAGACGGTGGAGGACAACCTCGAGGTGCTCCACCGGCACGTCGAGCTGAAGCGCGAGTGTCTGGGGGTCGACGAGCTGAAGATGTGGGACCTCTACGCGCCGCTGGCCGGCGGCGAGGGACCGGACCTCGAGTACGACCGGGCGCGGGAGTACGTCGTCGAGGCGGTCGCCCCGCTCGGCGAGGCCTACCGCGATCGGATGGCCGAGGGCCTCGCGTCGCGCTGGGTGGACGTCTACGAGACGGTCAACAAGCAGTCGGGGGCCTACAGCAGCGGGACCTACGACAGCCAGCCGTACATCCTCATGAACTACCAGGACGACGTCGCCTCGATGTTCACCCTGGCCCACGAGCTCGGCCACTCGATGCACTCGGAGCTGACCAGCGACGCCCAGCCGTACGTCTACGCCGACTACGAGATCTTCGTCGCCGAGGTCGCCTCGACGGTCAACGAGGCCCTGCTGACCCACCACCTGCTGGAGGCGGTCGACGACGAGACCCTTCGCCGGCACGTCCTCGACGAGTTCCTCGAGCGCTTCCGCTCGACGCTGTTCCGCCAGACGATGTTCGCCTCCTTCGAGCACCGCGCCCACGAGCTGAGCGAGGGGGGCGAGGCGCTCACTCCGGACCGCCTCGACGGGCTCTACGGCGGCCTGAAGGAGGCCTACTACGAGCCGGCGGACGTGGACGACCGGATCGCCCGCGAGTGGATGCGGATCCCCCACTTCTATCGGGCCTACTACGTGTTCCAGTACGCGACCGGCATCAGCGCGGCCAACGCGATCGTCGACCGGATCCTCACCGAGGGCGAGGACGCCGCGGCGGACTACCGGGAGTTCCTCCGATCGGGCTCGCGGGGGTACCCCCTGGAGCTGCTGGAGGTCGCCGGCATCGACATGTCCACGCCCGAGCCGGTCGAGGCGGCCATCGAGCGATACGACGACCTCGTCGGCGAGTACGAGTCGCTGCGGTGAGGCGGCTCGGACGGTCGTCCACGGTCCGCCGACGGGTGGCGGCTGCAAACCTCTCCCGGACCCGAAGCCACTTTTAGGTTCGAACACCTACCGGCCGTCAAGACATGTCGCATAGTCCGTCTTTGCCCGACCGGCCGACGCTGGAGCTGGACCCCGAGATGTCCGACTCCGAGCGGCTGGCCGCGCTCCGGGAGCACTACGTCGACGTGGCGCGGATCCACGAGGAGCTCGCGAACCAGCTGGAGTCGGCCAAGCAGCGACAGGCCGACCTGCGATCGGAGGTCACCGACCTCCAGTCGGAGAACGAGGCGCTGAAGACCTCCTCGCTGTACCTCGCGACCGTCGAGGAGCTGACCGACGACCAGGTGCTCCTCAAGCAGCACGGGAACAACCAGGAGGTCCTCACCGACGTCTCACCGCGGCTCCACGAGCGGCTCGAGGCGGGCGACCGCGTCGCCATCAACGACTCGTTCGCCGTCCAGACGGTGCTCGACGCGGAGACGGACGCCCGGGCGCAGGCGATGGAGATCACCGAGCGACCCGAGGTCGACTACGGCTACATCGGTGGGCTCGAGGAGCAGATCCGGGAGGTCCGCGAGGCGGTCGAGGACCCCCTGACCAGCCCGGAGAAGTTCGAGCAGGTCGGGATCGAACCGCCGACGGGCGTCCTCCTGCACGGCCCGCCGGGGACCGGCAAGACGCTGCTGGCGAAGGCGGTCGCCAACCAGACCGACGCGACGTTCATCAAGATGGCCGGCTCGGAGCTCGTCCAGAAGTTCATCGGCGAGGGCGCGCGACTCGTCCGCGACCTCTTCTCTCTCGCCGCCGAGCGCGAGCCCGCCATCATCTTCATCGACGAGATCGACGCCATCGCCTCGAAGCGCACCGAGTCGAAGACCTCCGGCGACGCGGAGGTCCAGCGGACGATGATGCAGCTGCTCTCGGAGATGGACGGGTTCGAGGAGCGCGGCGACATCTCGATCATCGCCGCCACCAACCGCTTCGACATGCTCGACCGGGCCATCCTCCGACCCGGTCGCTTCGACCGGCTCATCGAGGTCCCCGAGCCCGACGACGAGGGCCGCGAACAGATCCTGCGGATCCACACCCGGGGGATGAACCTGGCCGACGACGTGGGCCTCGAAAGACTGGCCGAGGACACCGAGGGGTTCTCCGGCGCCGAGCTGGCCAGCCTCGCGACCGAGGCCGGCATGTTCGCGATCCGGGACGGCCGCACCGTGGTGACCCAGGAGGACTTCGCGGAGGCCCTGGAGAAGATCCAGGCGGACGACGCGGCCGGGACACCGATCGCGTTCTACTGACGGTCGGTCCCGCAGACACGGTCGACGACGCTTTTCGAGGTCGACTCGCTGTTCCTCGTCGACAACGCTAATCGAGACGCAGTTCCACGCCCGCCGGGCCACGGCCGCTCACCGTCCGTCACGTCGAGGTGACCGGCGTCGATCGGCGTTCCCCTCGTGTGGCTCGGACGCCGCTCACCGGACGAACTCGACACCCCTGAACTCGAAGCGGGCGCCGCCCCACCGGCCCTCGGTCACCGACACCTCCCAGCCGTGGGCCTCGGCGATCTCCGCGACGATGGCGAGCCCGAAGCCCGTGCCACCGTCGCCGGAGGTGTGGCCCACCTCGAAGACGCGCTGGCGCTGGTCCTCCGGGATGCCGGACCCGTCGTCCTCGACGGCGAAGCCGTCCTCGAGGATCCCGACGCGGACGGTCGCGTCCTCGCCGGCGTGCTCGACGGCGTTCCGGAAGAGGTTCTCGAAGACGGTGCGGACCCGGTGAGGATCGCCGCGGATCTCGCCGCCGTCGGGCACCTGGAGGGTGGCGTCCGTCTCGACCACCCCGCGCCAGCACCGCTCGACGAGCGTCGGGAGGGCGATCGGCTCCGGCTCGTCCACGACCCGGCCCTGTCGGGCCAGCGTCAGCGTGTTCTCGACGATTGCCTCCATCCGGTCGAGCGCGTTCACCACCGGCGAGACGTGTTCGTCCGGGAACTCGTCGCCGAGGAGCTCCATCCGGCCGCGCGCCACGTTGAGCGGTCCACGGAGGTCGTGGCTCACGATCCCCGCGAACCGCTCGAGGCGCTCGTTCTGCCGGCGCAGCTGCCGTTCGCCCTCGAGCCGATCGAGGGCGTTCGTCGCGTGGCTGACGAGCAGCTCGGCGAGCTCCAGGTCGTTGTCGTCGAAGGCGCCCGGCTCCTCGGCCACCGCCTGGAAGACCCCGTGGTCCCCGATCGGGATGCTGATGGCCGACCTGAACGGACCCTGCGGGTTCGCCTCCTCGACCTCGGCGACGTCCTCGATCAGCATCGACTCGCCACTGCGGTAGGTCATGCCGGCGACCCCCTCCTCGACGGACATCGTCGTCGTCTCCTCGGTCGGGATGTCCGCCGAGATCGCGGCCTTCCGCAGGTAGCCGTCCTCCTCGACGTCGATGACGCTGAGGTCGAACTCGAGGACGTTCTGGCTGGCCCGGATCGTGCGCTCGCAGATCGCCTCCACGGAGTCGTACCCGGCGAGGTCGCCCGCGATGTCGTTGAGGGCGGTGAGGACCCGTTCGCGCTCGACGTCCCCCGAGACGTCCCGGAGCGTCCCCACGGTACCGCTGAACGCCCCGTCCTCCAGCGGGAGGAGCGCCTGCCTGACGGCGCACTCGACCGGGGTCCCGTCGGCGGTGCGGAGTGTCTGCTGGTAGCGCGCGATCCGCTCGTCGTCGCTGGTCAGGAGTCGCTGGATCATCCGCACGCCCTTGTCCACCTCCCGCTCGTCGAGCAGCAGCGAGACGTGCTCGCCGACGAGGTCGGACCGGTCGTAGCCGGCGAGCTCCGTGAACGCGTCGTTGACGAACGTGATCACGCCGTCCTCGTCGAGGACGTACATGGCCTCGGCCATCGTCTCGACCAGGCGCTCGTAGCGCTCCAGCTCCCGCTCGCGCTCGGTCTGCTCGGTGACGTCCCTGGCGATCCCGACCGTGCCCCTGAACCGGTCGTCGTCGAGGAGCGGCGCGATCCGCAGCCTGATGGGGATCGACTCGCCCCCGTTGCCCTCGATGACCGATCCGTACTCGGCCACCGGATCGCCCCCGTTGGCGAGCATCTCGCGGATCTTGCGCGCGCCCTTCCGAACCTCCTCGTCGGACAGCAGCTCCGAGACGTGGGCGCCGACGAGCTCCTCGCGCTCGTACCCCGTCCGCTCGAGGAGGTAGTCGTTGACCATGACGAAGTCGCCCTCGGGGTCGAGCGTGTAGATGATGTCCCGGGCCGTCTCGACGATGGTCTCGTACTCGGTCAGCTCGCGCTCGCGCTCGACGCGGTCGGTGACGTCGGTAACGAACCCCTCGAGCGCCTCGAGCCGATCGTCCCCGGCGTGGACCCCGCGTCCGCGTTCCCACGCCCACTTCGTCTCCCCCTCGGCGGTGACGATACGGTAGGTGACCTCGAAGGTCCCGTCGGTCTCGAGGCCCTCCTGGACGGCCTCCCACACGTCGTCCCGGTCGTCGCGATGGATCACCTCCTCGCCGAAGTCGACCGACCCGTCGAGGAAGGCCGACGGGGGATGGCCGGTGAACGATTCGACGTCGCCCTCGATGGTCTCCATCGGCCAGGCTGGCTCGTTCCGACACCGGTAGACCACCCCCGGCAGGGTGTCGATGAGCGTCTCGAGCCGCCGGGTCCGTTCGGTGAGCGCCCGACGGGAGCGGTCCGCGTCCACGACGTTCCGGATCCGGTTCGCGAGGACGTCGTAGTGGTCGGTCCCGCTCTGCTTCTGGAGGTAGTCGGTGACGCCAGCGGAGATGGCCTCGCTCGCGATCTCCTCCGACCCCCGACCGGTGAACAGGATGTACGGAAGCTCCGGGCGGTCACGACGCACCTCCTCGAGGAGCTCGATCCCGTTCAGGCCGGGCATGTCGTAGTCCGCCACGACGCAGGCGGTGTCACCGTCGAGTCGCGCGAGCGCCTCCTCTCCGTCTCCCGCGGTCTCGACGGCGATCCGGTCGTCGCGCCGCTCGACGAACTCGGCCGCCATCTCGGCGAAGCCGGGCTCGTCGTCGACGAGCAGCACCCTGACGTCTCGGCCACTCCCGGCGCGGTCGGGCGACTCGTCCATCATCACTCCCCAGAAGAGTGACGTTCAAAGCCTTTCGCGTGCCTTCAGGCCTCGATAATCGCACGACTGCGGAATCACGTCCGGGAGGGCGGGATAACGTCCGGGAGGGCGGGATAACGTCCGGGAGGGCGGGATAACGTCCGGGAGGGCGGGATAACGTCCGGCAGGACGGGATAACGTCCAGGAAGGCAGAACCACGTCCGTGACGGCCGGGAATCTGACCACGATGCGCCGGGACCAGGACCCCGGGACGTCGGCACGTCCGGACGTCGAACGGGGCACGCCCGAGACACCGATCGGCAGTCTCGGGCCGCGACCGGCGGACCTCCACGTAGGCCCGTCAGGCCCGCTTGCCGATCTCCTCACGGAGCACCTCGGAGACGACCTCGCCGTCGGCCCGGCCGCGGAGCGCGCCCATGCACTCGCCCATCAGCGCGGAGAAGGCGCCCATCCCCTCGGCATCGATCTGGGCCTCGTTGCGCTCGACGACCTCGACGACGACCTCGCGGACGTCCTCGCGATCCACGCCGGCGAGGCCGGCCGCCTCGACCGCCTCCTCTGCGGCCACCGAGGGGTCCGCGGCCGGGGACGGGTTCTCGGCCAGCTCGGTCAGGACCGGCCCGATGCCCTCCTTCGCCAGCTCGCCGTCCCGGACCAGCCCCAGGACGGCCAGCAGGTGGTCGTCGTCGAGGCGGTCGACCGGGACGTCGTCCCGTCGCAGCTCGGTCAGGGTCGACTCGAGGGTCCCCGCGACGGTCGTCGGGTCGACCCCGCGATCGACGGCCTCCTCGAAGACCGGCATGTACCGACCGTAGGCGACCTGCTCGGCGAGTCCCTCGTCGAGCCCGAGCGTCGTCCGGTAGCGCTCGACCCGCTCGGTGAGCAGCTCCGGCGGCTCGACCTCCGTGATGTCCGGCTCGACCGGGGGGACGTCGGTCTCGGGGTACATCCGCGCGGCGCCCGGCAACGGCCGGAGGTAGCGCGTGGTCCCGTCCTCGTCGGCGCCGCGGGTCTCCTCCGGGACGCCCTCGATCGCCCCGGCCGCCCGCTCGGCGACGGCCTGGATCGCGCCACCGGCCACCTCCCGGTCCGCGGCGACGAGCCCCACCGCGTCAGCGTCGTCGGCGTCCACCGCCTCGCGCAGGGCGGCGACCTCGGCCTCCGAAACGCCGTAGGCGGGGAGCTCGTCCGTGTGGAAGATCCCGCCGGCGCCGTGGCGCTTCGCGTGATCCGACAGCTCCGTTCCGAGGCGGCGATCCGGCTGGATCTCGCGGCCGACGAGGCCGTCGAAGCCCTCGAGGCGCACCGCCATGACGGCCTCGGCACCGGCGATGACGCCGCTGTCGGTCTCGGCGAAGACCTCGGTGACGTCCACGGGGTCGGCGACCGCGGCGTCCCGCGCCCGGAGCTCCTCGGCGATCTCGAGGAGGGCCACCTGTCGGGACACCTCGTTCTCGACGATGGCGTCGATGTCGTCGAGGCTCTGGACGCCCTTGATCTCGACGCGTGCGCCCTCGGCGATCGAGACGTTGACGTCCTGACGGATGGTCCCCAGCCCGCGCTTGACCCGACCCGTCGACCGGAGCAGCATGCCGATGCGCTCTGCGGCGGCGCGGGCCTGGGCGGGCGACCGGACGTCCGGTTCGGTCCCGATCTCCACGAGCGGGATGCCCAGCCGGTCGAGCCCGTAGGTGACGCCCCCGTCCCGGTCCGCGATCCGGGCGGCCGACTCCTCCTCGAGCAGGAGGTCGGCGATGCCGACCGGCCCCTCCTCGGTCCGGATCTCGCCGTCGGTCGCGACGAGCGCGGACCGCTGGAACCCCGTGGTGTTCGAGCCGTCGACGACGATCTTCCGCATGACGTGCGCCTGGTCGACCACCTCGCAGTCGAGGAGGGCGGCGATCTCCATGGCGACCTCCGTGGCCTCGCGGTCGAGACGCCCCGGCGGCTCGTCGTCCTCCTCGACGAGGCACGTCGTGTCGAAGGCGAGGTACTCGAACTCCCGGTCGACCCGGGACTCCTCGAGGGCGGCCTCGTCGAGCTCGCCGAGCTCGGACTTCGTCGGGTGCAGGTACCGGGTGAACGACCGGACCGACGCCTCCGGGTCGCGACGGTCCGTCGGACACCCGCAGAAGAGCTTGGACGCCGTGTCGAGCTGCTGGTGGATCTCCAGGCCGGCGACGAGCCCGAGGTCCTCGTAGTCGTGGCTCATTACCCCCGGCTGCGTGACCGACGGGCAAAAAGGCCACCAATCGGTCCTCCGGGGACCGCACGCGTCCCCTATAGTGACGGTACGCGACCGTCAGCGATCGGCGGACGGTCGGTTGAGGCGTTCAAGCCGCCATCAGGGACGGCTGGTCGCCATCAGGGACGGCTGGTCACCATCAGGGACGGCTGGTCGCCATCAGGGACGGCTGGTCACCGTCGGGGACGTTTGGCCGCCATCGGGGACGACTAGACCCAGCCCAGCCGTCGGAAGAACGACACTTGCCGGTACATCTTGCAGCCGATGCAGTAGTCGAACGCGGAGGCGACGCCGGCGAGGATCGCGACCATCGCGGCGACGGCGTAGCCGACGAGGGCGAGCACGCCGAGGCCGGTCGCGCCCGCCACCAGCAGCAGGACGCTCGCGAGCGCGCTGAACGTGGCACCCATGAGCTTCGCGAAACGGTGCGGGGAGGCCGGCTCCCGTTCGTCGGGCCGCCCCACGATCGGGATCAGCACGTTCCGCCACAGGAAGCCGTAGAGGTCCAGTCGCCACCGGGAGACCGCCGAGACGACCAGGATGACGGCGATGCCGTACACGAACGCCGGCGATCCCAGGACGACCCCCGCCGCGAGTCCGAGGGCGGTGATCGCCTGGCCGAACCGCGGCGCCCGCGGGTCGACCAGGGCGACGCCTGACGCCGGATCCGGTCCCGATCCCGCGCGTGTGGACGTCACTGTGGACATGTATACGAAGATGAACCGTGGCCGGTTAAATCCGCGGCCGTCTCCGTGGTCGTTCCCGTGGCGTGGCCACCACGCGCTG
>SLIW01000184.1 GCA_007135435.1 Natronomonas sp. | reverse complement strand
TCGACGAGGGACTGGCCGTCCTGTTCGACGACCGGGACGTCGTGGATCGGTTCTACCGGGACGTCTGGGACGTCCGCCTCGCACTGGCGCGATCGCTGGAGGTACCGGATGAGGCCGACCTCGGCGACGAGGAACGGCTCGTGGCCGCCCAGCGGACCATCGACCGGGCGATCTGTTGTTCGTTCCTCGTCGAGATGGACGTCGTCCACGGGGTCGACGCCGGCGGTGACCGCTTCCCGGTCGATCCCGGCACGGTGTTCGAGCACGTCCTCGCCAAGGGCGACGTCGACGCGTTCCTCACCGAGGTCGTCTTCGACTACCTCACCTCCGAGGGGTGGACGACGCACGCCGTCTCGGAGGAGCTGTCCATCGCCGTCCCGTTCCTCGGCGACCGGCTGTTCCGAGCTCGCGAGCTCGCGACCGTCGACGGGGGGACGGTCCCGGAGACCGACCTCGAGGCCCCGACCTTCGACTGGCGTCGGCTGGTGAAGACGCTCACCGACTACCGGTGGGTGGTCGACGCCCCACCGACCCGCGGCCCGGGCAGATGGACCGACGCTGACGGGCGGCGGTGCCTGTCGCCGTCGGTCCTGGCGCACACCTTCGAGACGTTCGCCGTGACGGTCGGCGAACTCGCCGGCGAGGGGACGATCTCGCTGGACGCGCTCGAGGGGATGGCCGTCTCGGCGAGCGGCGAGCACCTGCTGGAGGGGAACCGCCGGGTGGGCGCGTACTACACGCCCGCGTACATCGCGTACGAGAACGTGCGGGAGGCGCTGTGGGCCCGGGTGTGCGCCGTCCTGGAGGCAGACCACGGCGTGCCAACCGACCGGTTCGAGTCCGTCGATCAGTTCCTCGGAGCGGCTCACGACGACGGCACGTCGCTCCCGATCGCCATGGAGACCCTCGAGGACGTCCTCGCGGAGCTGACCGTCCTCGACCCGGCGGTCGGCTGCGGGGCGTTCCTCGTGCCCGCCGCGGACATCCTCGAACGGTGGCGGTCCCACGTGGCGACCGCTCGATCGCGGGCCGCCCCTTCGACGACGGCTCCCTCAGGGCACGGACGGTCGGGAACGGCCTCGCCTTCGGAGCACACCGTCTCGCGCTCGAGTCGCCCTGTCTCGTCCTCGAGCCACACCGACCTGGACGACGTCTCGCGGTCGAGCCACACCAGCAATGACGACGCTCACCGGGCCGCCATCCGTCGGGAGGTCCTCCGGGACTCCCTCCACGGCGTCGACCTGCTCGAGGGGGCCGTCGAGCTCTGCCGGGTGCGGCTGTGGCTGTGGGTGCTCGGCGCGACCCAGATCGACCTCGAGGGCGGCCCACCAACCATCCGGCCCCTCCCCGAGCTGGCGTGCAGCATCCGGCAGGGGAACAGCCTCGTCGGCGTCGCGGACCTGGACGACGAATCGCTCGAGGCTCGGCTCGACTCGCGGTGGACCGACGGGGGACGGCCGACGTACGCCGAGGCGGTCGACGACTACCGGGAGACGGTCTCGGCGTACCGCGATGCCCTGGAATCGGCACACTCCGACGACGCGGAGCTCTCGACGCGCCTCGCCACCCAGCGACGGATCCTCCACGAGGAGTTCACCCGCCTCCTCGCCGCGGAGAGCGACGCGCGGATCGAGGAGCCCGTCGCCTCGGTCGACGAATTCCAGAACGTCGTCGACGGAGCGGGTGGGCGGGTACGGTGTCGGCTGGACTTCGACGACCCGATGACCGACGCCGAGCGCCAGCGGGTCGCGGAGGCCGGGTTCCGCGAGCAGCGGAACTGGCCGACGACGGCGACCCTCCGGGACGCCCGCGAGCTGCCCCCCGCCGCCGTCGCGGAGGTGGTCGAGCTGCTCGACGGTCGGGGGACGATCGAGCTCGAGCGACCGGTCGCGCCGTCCGACGTCGCCGCCATGGACCCCGTCCACTGGCTCGTCGAGTTCCCGACGGTCTATCGACCGACTGCGGATCCTCCGGAGGCGTTCGACGTCGTCGTGGGCAACCCTCCACACGGCAGCACGATCTCCGCCCCGGAGGCCGCGGTGCTCGCGGACGGCTACGCCCTGACCCGCGGTGGCCGCGACGTCGCGAAGCTCTTCGTCGAGCGCAGCTGGGCGCTCACCGGTGGCGAGCTCAGCTACGTCGTGCCCAAGGCGTGCACGTACAACTCCAACTGGGACGACGTCCGTGCCTTCTGTCTCGACCACCTCCGCCGTGGGGTCGACCTGGGGAAGGCCTTCCAGGGGGTCGACCACGAGCAGGTGACGATCCACCTCTCGCGGACGCCGCCCGCGGACCGGTACGGGTGCGGCACCCTCGCCGCGGGCGCGCATCACCTGGAGGAGGCCGCGACCATGGACCGCGCGGTCGCCGACCGCCTGGGGACGCTCCCGGTGAGCTTCACGGCTGACCAGGCGGCGGTCGTCGAGGGCCTCGCGGCGGCGGAGCTCCCCACGCTCGGCGACCTTGACGTGGACGCCGGCCGCGGGGCCGCGACCACGGCCAGGGTGGACGATCCGTCCGCGCCGATCGCTTTCAACGGGCGGGAGGTCCAGCGATATCGGACTCGGGCGCCCAGATCTCGTATCGACACGACCCGGCTCTCGGGCGCCACTGCGCGGCGGCTGGCCGCCCCGAAGGTGATGGCCCAGAACATCGTCGCCCACCGGACGACGCCGTACGATCACGTCCTCGTCGCGGCGGCCTACGACCCGGTCGCATCCTACTCCTTCGAGACGGTGACGAACGTCATCGTCCCCGGGGACGGCCACCTGTCGGCGCCGGCGCTCGCGCTCCTCCTGAACACCCGGCTCGCGAACTGGTACGTCTACGTGCCCATCTTCAACCGGGCCGTCCGCGACATGCACCTCGACGCGTACTTCCTCGACAAGCTCGTCGTCCCCGACCGGCTCTCGGCCGACGAGCGGTCCGTCCTCGAGGACCTCTACGGGCTGCTGGCGATCACCGGCGTCGCCGTCGAGTGGGACCTCCACCC